>JAJYOQ010000259.1 GCA_021796135.1 Bacteroidota bacterium | reverse complement strand
AAGTAAACCGCGCTGAAATATTTTTTGACCGTGCAACAAAAGCACTTAACCTTGACGATAAATATTCCATGTTTGCCGCTAGAGCTATGCAGCATATCTATCATAAAATACTTGAAAAAATTATAAACGCTAATTACGATGTTTACCATAAAAATATTAAAGTCTCTAAAGTGGAAAAGGTGGGCATAGCTGTAGGCGTTTGGGCAAAGTACAGCCTAGTTTATTAATGAAGAAATGCATAGTAATAGGAGGAGGATTTGCCGGTCTAACATCTGCAGTCTACCTTACCAAAGCAGGATATAATGTTGAACTCATAGAAGCTTCGTCTAAACTAGGCGGGCGTGCCTATTCCTTCCTTGATAAGAATACCGGCACCGTAATTGACAACGGACAGCACATTCTGATGGGTTGTTATGAAGAAACTCTAAAATTTATTAAACTGATTAAAGCTGAAGATAATTTTCATTTCCAAAAAAGACTACGAGTAATTTTTCTAAAGCCAAATTTTGAAGCTCTAATTCTAAAATCTTCACCCGTTTTCTATCCTCTTAACCTACTTATAGGCTTACTTAATTACAAAGCCATAACCTTCATTGAAAGAATAAAGCTTCTTAAGTTCATACTAATGCTTCCTTTCTTTTCTAAAAAGAAATTAGAGCGAATGAACGTGTATGAATGGTTTAAAAGAGGGCATCAAAACGAAAATATCATAAAAGCCTTTTGGGGAATTATAGCGGTAGGCGCCCTTAATACAAATATTGAAAAAGCATCGGCAAGAGTTTTCGCCGATATCTTAAAAAAGATATTCCTTAGAGGTAATTCATCTGCTACTATTGTTCTGCCGTCTTACGGTCTAAGTGAATCATATTGTAACCATGCGCAAAAGTTTATAGAAGAAAATAAAGGACAAATAATACTTTCCGAAACAATTCAATCATTGGAAATTGAGAATGAAAAAGTCAAAAGTATAATTACCTCTAATAGAAACATTACTGATTTCGATTTCATTATAAGCACTGTCCCTAAGTTTGCTTTTGAAAAGATTCTTCCGGACGCAGTAGATAATAAGCTGTATATCAATTATTCTTCAATTCTATCAGTTCACATTTGGCTGAAGGAAAACCCTCTCAATGAACCCTTTTATGGTCTCATTGATTCAACAGTACACTGGATATTTAATCATGGCACTCATATTACAGTTGTTATAAGTGATGCCAATGAATTAGTAGAGAAATCAAAAGAAGAAATTTATGATATTGTAATGTATGAAATAGAAAAGTATACTAAAATAAAAAGGGAATTAGTTGATCAATATAAAATCATTAAAGAAAAACGGGCGACGTTTATTCCTTCCAATGACATTATAAAACACCGTCCTTCATCGAGAACCAAGTTAATGAATCTATTTCTTGCGGGGGATTGGACTGACACCTCATTGCCGTCTACAATAGAAAGTGCTGTAAAAAGCGGACGCACCGCAGCAGAGAATATTATCTCAACTCTTGTTAATTAAGAATGGAAATAAAGCTGTAACCGGTTTTTCAACCAGCGCTGCCTCAAAACATAAACTAAAACAGATTACGCTAAATACCACTTGGCAGTAAATGACCTCTATAAATTACCGGTTCCGGTTTGGGGGAGAAATCCCGGGATTATCTATGTTCCTCAAATTTACCCGAGAAAACCTATTTCTATTTTCATCATATTATATGACCTTCCCGAAAGACCTCAAATAGATCTCAATCCAAATAAAATAGATGCCTTCGCGTATTAAAAGAATTGCACCTCATTTCAATAATTCAACGCTAAAAAACTCTAAGAAATAGCGTAGGTTTTGACCGGTTTTTTCCTCACAGAGCTTCGATTTTCGTATCTACCCTATATTTATCCTCACTCATAAATAAATACCCCCTCAGAATCGATTTTCACATTCTTCCCGGTTAATGGAACCTTCAATCTGTTTTAATCCAATATAGTAGTCCTATTATGATTCTTACATAATGGGACTACTTCATTGCCTTTCATTTAGAATTCAGAATTCAAATGAATTCTTATTTCATCAGAATTAACTTTTTTGTCTTCACAAAACTTCCCGCCTGCATCCTGTAAAAATAAACTCCGCTTGAAAGTTTACTTGCATTAAAATTAATCGAATAACTTCCCGCAGTTTTTTCCTCATTCATCAGGTTTGCTACCTCATTTCCGAGAATATCATAAACCCTTATCGATACCATATAATTTTTAGGAATTGAAAAGTTTATGACAGTTGTAGGATTGAAAGGGTTAGGATAATTCTGTTCAAGTGAAAAGTTTGACGGTAAATTATTATTTTCTTCTTTCACACCGGTAACCATTTCCGAAAGTGGACGTCTCCATACTCCTCTATCATTCCCAGCAAATAGATAAGCACCGCTTACGGCTAAAGCCTTAACGTCGGTATCTGTCAAACCGGAATCCACTGCAGTCCAGCTAGTACCGTTGTTCGTTGATAGAAAAATACCTTTGCCGTTAGACCCAGCAAAAAGATTGGTACCAATTACAGCAAAACATTTAATAGAGTTGTTGGCAGGGAAATTTGGTGGACTAACTTGCACCCATTGAGCTTTAGTCTGAGTTACGCATATAAATAAAATCCCCCAAATAATAGTTAAAAGTAATCTATTTTTCATAGCACCTTAGAATTAAATAATGTAATAATTAGGTTGTTTTTAAATGCCTGTCCAGCAGGCAGGGATACAGAGACAGACGTAGATTCTGGATTATATTTTCAGTATGACTTTTAAAGTCTTCTAATAAAAGTAACCATCTTTTCTGATTTTACAATAAGATTCATCATAGTGATTGACTGCCAGTAAGCAGAGCAATTTGAGTATGCCCAATCACAGCAGAGGATTTATAAATTTCTTATTGTATCATCAGCATCTTCTTTATTGAAACAAAACTGCCGGTATGTAGTTGATAGAAATACGCACCTCTTGCCAGGTTAGAGCCGTTAAACGTTACATTATTAGTACTTGTTTTATCTTCTATATTTCTTAATAAGTTATTTAGGTTTCTCAAAATCAGATTGATTAATACTTTGGGCTTCTAAAATTTTGTTTAATAGTTAATAAATAATGCTGCTTCATCGACTGGCAACAAAAGTTTTATCCGCAATAAAAGTAAGTTATAAAAATATTATTCAATTCAGAAAACAATAGGAATTTTTTTTCGCCAATTTGAAAGAGTTATAATTAAATTAAACGATTGAATCTTTTGTGTCAATAAAATCCATTAGTTAAACAAATTGCTCTGGAAATGCATCATCAATGTTGCCTTGGCATTGTCGCTCTTGTCAATTTGTTTTCCACTTATTACTAATAATTCGTCGCTATTAATGAATCATCTCCCTGACTGTGGGCTAAAGGCCGCCATTGTTTTATGCGTCATAATCCCCAGGTTAAAACGTGGGGTGAGTTAGAAATCAACTTGGTGTTTAGTAATACCATAATAATGATTTCGATTTTTGGAAAAAGTAAGTTGGCGAAATAAATCAAGAATGGCTATTTTTTTTATGACTTATATGTTTGTTTGGAGAAAATACTGTGACTCCGGAAATCAACTTAATCAACAATAATTTGAAGTAGAAAGGGATAGGAAAATATTTTATAAAAAGAATATTGTATCTGAATTTCCGTCCGGTTTCAGCGGTTCTTTTTATTATTGATATTCTGAAATTATCTGCGCTAATATTCCCATCAATTCATTTGAAGAGCCGAGGATAAATTTCGCTTTGGTGAGTGAATTTCGGTTGCTTATCAAAACGCTCGTACCTTTTAATTCATTTACTGTTTCAAAGGCAAATTCATCAGTTAGATCATCACCGAAATAAAATGGTGCGTAATCATTTTTCAAGTGCTTCAAAATTATTTTTACACTATTGCCTTTATTCCATTCAACCGGAGGTTTTACTTCTATAACTTTTTTACCATTCAAGACTTTTATTTCATTTTTGTTCAACGGAGTTTCTAAAATCTTAGTAACCTCGAAGAGAAAATCATTAACGCGTAGAGGATCGATAGTTCTGTAATGAATGCCAATCGCATATATTTTATCTTCAATCAGCGGATTATAGCTGCTTAATTTGGCTTTTAATTCGTCTAAAAGATTCAGAATTAAATACCTGAACCTAGAAGTATTTGGTTCAATAAAACTTAATCCTGGTCCCTCCACTTCAACCCCGTGATTGCCGGCGTAAAAAATTCCATCGATAGCAATCATTTTTTGTAAATCACTTAAACACCTACCACTTATTATCCCAACCGGGAAAATATTTGCAAGGTTTTCAAGAATATATTTTGTTATAGGTTTAAACTTTACTTTATCTGGAGTTGAAGCAAGTTCTACTAAGGTTCCATCAAAATCAAAAAAGAATACCGGATGCTTTCCAATACCATCCATTAACTTTTGAAATGAATAATGTGGCGGCATAGTTTTTCAATTATAAATAAATTATATCGGAGTTAGTATAAAACGACAAAGACAGAAGCAGATAATCCCGGAGTTGTCTCGTAATTAAAAAATTCTGACGAATGTGTTCATATCCGTTTTTCCCAAGTTCGGCTGCAAATTTTGGTTCGTTGATAAGCTGTTTAATCCAATATGCTGTTCCTTCTATGCTGTGTGTTAATATTCCGCCGTATTTATGCTTTATCTGCAGAGGGATTCCTCCAACCGCCGAAGCAATAACCGGTTTTGATTTCCAAAGTGCTTCTGCAACTGTTAATCCAAAACCTTCGCGCAATGATTTTTGCAGAACAACTGTCGAACCGCGTTGCAATGCATTAATTTCCAGGTCACTCGAAGGCGGCAAAAGCAAAATAAAAATGTCTTTATCGCCGTCGGAAGCTTTGTTAACATCAGCTAATACTTTTTCCCCCTCAGGATCATCTGTTGCCCCGCCACCCGCTAAAACAAGCTGACAGTCAATATATCGTTTTACAAGCTTGTAAGCTTGTATTACGCCGACGGGATCTTTTAAATAATCAAAGCGGGAAATTTGTGTTATAACAGGGCGTGATCTATCAATTTTAAATTTATTAAACACAGAATCGATATAATTTTGATCAAGATCTCTATTTTTATCGCTTAACGGATCTATAGACGGGGAAATCAATACTTGTCGTGTAGCTAAAGACCGGCTGAATGCTGGAGCAGAAAAGATTGCCGAATCGAATTTCTCAATATAATTTTTAAGGAAAAGCCATATTTGTTCTTTAGGTTCGGAAAAATCGATATGACAGCGCCAGACCCATTTGCTATTCAAGTTGCCACGCATATCCACCAAACCGATTGGTTGCGGATCATGAATAAAAACCACATCACTGTCAAAAGTTATTGATTTGGAATTCTCTCTATTAATCTCAAGGAAATAATCAAACTCATCTTGAGAGAACGTTACGTCAACGCCATGTAGTGCATTATGCATTTTTTTTGTAATCAAATAAAATCTATCTCCGCCCTTTATAACATCCCACGTGCTTGTTACTCCTAATTGACCAAACATTGGTATCAGTCTGTTAAGTATTTCCGCTACACCACCGCCGACAGCAGTTGAATTTATGTGCTGTATTTTCAGACGGCTTGCCCGGTCGCCAAGAATAAAAAGTTCATCAATAACTGATTGTCCTGTTATTTCAGCATAGTCCTTAACTGTAACCATTGATAGTCTCCAAAATCTTTTGTCTTAATCCTTCGAGTGTAAATGTATATGGATCAAACCGCGATATTGTATCGGCTTCTTTTTTCATTCCTATAGATCGAAGCCACATAGAAAAATCGTTATCTTGTTTCTCCAGACGCATTCTTGCTTCAAACATGTGATAATATATTGAATGTATGCTAACGGTTTTCAATACATCTATAAACTCTTGAATGTTTGCAGCTTTCTTATTAATTGGCAGCACAAATATTCTTGAGCTCATGAAGTGAAATTCTTCTCCTTCAGGACAATTTCCATTTTCAGCTCTATTAGTATAGCCGCTTAATATTTGTACAAATTTTAATTTTAAA
>JAJYOQ010000258.1 GCA_021796135.1 Bacteroidota bacterium | reverse complement strand
ACTATTTGAAACCTATGTGTTTTTGTCTCTAACCTCCTTTCCTTATTAAGTAATCAAATGAGCCTAATTATGAAATTACAACTCGCAAGTCTATTCTAAATCCATTATTTCAGCCATGCTTTTCTACTAAACTATATTCATCAAGATAAATATTTTTTCTCTTTCCATAACCTTGCTCATTCTTTTGGTCGATATAGAAAAGCTTGCAAAACATTAGTAAACCTTAAAGTTAGTTTGTTATAAATTATATCTTAAACCCAAATCCATTGTCCATCCATAGTTTTCTGAATAATTAGGCCTAGGATCACCACTTAACTTAGAAATATCGGTTGGATTATTAATGTTTGCAAAGTTAAATAATGCCTCAAGATTTTTAATTGGTAGTTTCTGCGTTATCTGTAGGTCATATCTTTGGAAACTTAAGTCATATGTACTTAACTCCGGTTGAGGATTAAATCCAGCAAGTTTTTGACCCGAAAATTCATAGGAGAGCCACACATTTAAACCTTCATAGTTATATCCTAAAGACAAATTAGCAATATTATCAGGTTGATTTACCATCGAACCATTATCAACGTAATAAGTAGTAATTAATTTATAGATAGGTCTCCCTCTACTATCTGTCCCAACTTGTTCATTTAGAGTTGTATATCTTGGATACTTTGTCGATGAATTCATCAATGTATAATTGGCGTATAAGGAAAAATAACTAAACGGTTTTGGTAAATACCAAAAACTTGTTTGCCATTCTAATTCTAATCCTTTTAAGAAAACCGGATAATCCATATTGACCGGCTGCGTTATATTAACAACAGCACTCTGTTGGAAAATGTTTTCAAAGCCCGCCGGCAGTGGATCACCGGGCATTCTAACATGTACTGGGGTCCATATTACATCTTTTGCTATTTTATAAAAACCGTTAACTCCCAGGTAACCTATTTCATTATTATAGAAAGCAATTTGAAGATCATAATTAGTCCAATGTTCCGGCTTTAAATCAGGATTTCCCTCATTAAGAATTTGCGGTAAACCACTTGTAACGATATATGTAAGCGGAACAAGACTAAAATAATCCGGTCTATTTAAAGAATTTGTATATGAAAAATGAATATGCATCCAATCATTCGGTCTAATTATTAAATGAGCATCAGGTAAAAAATACTCGTCGTTATGAGTGGCTGTAGCAGGATGACCGTAAGGACTTTGGGGATAAGGAATTTGTATTGCCCACCAGCCGTTTAAATCATCTGTAACTTTTTCATACCGAACGCCTGGAATAAAAGTAATCATCTTGCCTAAATCTAATTCCCCCATTAAATATGTGCCTAAATATTTTTCACTGAATTTATAATTATTGGCCTGCTGACCGGTGATATCCTGCTGTAAAAACATTTGCGCGCTTGCGCCTATGTTTGGATGGGCTTTATAATAAGTGGAAAAGCTTGAATACCAATCCATAAGTTGATTTAACCTGTCAAAATTTGGATACCAGCCAAAATTGTATTGTCCTCCTAGGAAATTATTAAGATTACCGTTTTGAAACCCATTTGCCGTAAGGGCCCTTGCTATTACATCAACCCACGATATATATTTTGTCACTGTATCTCCGAATTGGGGAAAAACTCCTAAATTTGCAGAAAGACTTGAATAATATCTGCTTTTATTTTCAGATTTATATTTAGCGCCAAATTTGATATACGCTGATGTATTATTGTCTAATTGCCAATTAATTTTTGCATCAAAATATGTACTTACTATCCGGTCCATATCATCCTCAGAATTAACACCAACAGGTTCAAGTATAGTATTTTGTAAACCCTGAGTTGAAGAAAGATAGTTGTTATTTATTGCATTGACAATTGTTCCCAAAGGTAAACTTCTCTTCGATGTATCCGTATAAGCCGACGGTACTCCGGCTGCGTATATAAAATACCATGATCTAGAATTTGGTGTATAATCATGCGTCTGGGAAAAAGCAACACCATAGGATAAATTAATAAAATCTAATTTGTTTTCACCCTTCAATGAGCTCATGTATAGTTCATTACCATTACCCAGGTTTTGATTAAATAAATAAGTTACATTACGGGTAGCATCATGTAAATCAAATCCTTTTAAAACACCTGTAAAAGCTTGTGACGAATGAGAAAAAAAGTTAGAGAAAACAAGTTTAGAATCCGCTGCGTATTTATAATCCAAAACTAAGGTTGCAGATGATCTGTAATTTATTCTAATATTATCGGTTAAGTTAATATCGTTAACATATAACGACGGGAATTGACCATTTGGTGTTACGGTAGAAAGTATACCATAATCACTTGTCATATTTTGTGAGCTCCTGTTAACCCTTTCGGAACCCATATCTAGCAAAATCCCAAGTTTATCGTCAAATACTCTGTCACTTAGATCAACCTGGAATTTATAATTTTTTAAATCATTATTGAGATAATTATAACCACCTTGAGCCATAAGATTATAGTGAAATCCTTTAGGGGCTTCATTTAATTGTAAATTAATTGTGCCCGCTGTAGCATTCCCGTCCATATCCGGAGTTAGTGTTTTGAAAACCTCTACACCCTGTAAAGCATATTGAGAAATACCTGCTATATTAGTACTCCTGTCTGTCGAACTAGTCGAAGGAACTTGAATACCATCTATTTCAACCATGCTATATTTTGGGTCCAAACCTCGAATAACAACGGCCTGCCCCTCACCACCAGATCTTACCAGTGATATGCCAGGAAGACGTCCTATTGCCTCTGCAGCATTTGCATCCGGATTTTCTTGCAGACGATCTGGAGCAACAATGCTTACAATATCCTTTGAATTAATCTGCTCATTGATTGCACTTTGTTGTCCAGCTCTTTGTGAAGATATAACTACTTCTTGACCTTTTACGAAAGAAATCTTTAACGCTATATCTAATTTATTACTCTCATTTGCTTTAATAACAGTACTCACCTTTTTTGTTTCATAACCTACATAAGAGACAGATATTTCTTGTCTTCCAGCTTCAACATTTCGGATGATGTAATTACCTTCAGCATCAGCAGCAGCACCATTGTTTGTCCCTACGATCATAACAGTTGCATAGGGAAGCGCTTTCTTTGTGTCCGATCCAATAATCCGGCCTTCAAGGGTTCCCTTCAATGTACTTTGCGATAAAACCGTTCCCGCACCAGCAAAATAAAAAAATAGAAATACCAAAAGACCAATGTGTATTTTAGTTTTCATATTTACTCTCTTTCTAATATTAAATTATGGTAATTAATTAAAACTGAAGATTTCTTTTAAGATTTAGAAAATTAAATTATTGTCTAACTGGGTGGATAGATAGAATTTTTGTCTATTGGTGTATTTGAAGAAATTGCTGGAAAAGATAATTTATCGTTTCAAGATTTCAGAATCAATAATTATATCATTAAAATTATCATGAGTTCCTTGCTGTTCAATTATCCTAATCAGCAAGTCAACCGAAGATTTACCCATTATATAAGGATTTTGATTAACGGTGAAGAATGGAACTCCTAAACGGGAGACTATATCGTTATCTCCAAATTCTCCAAGCATTATATCCTTAGGTACGGTATGATTACTCTCTAATATAGCTTTCCCTGCTCCATAGGTGATTACTCCCCCAATGCTTATAATACCATCTATTTTCATCTTACTCTTCATTATAGAAAACATTTTCCTATAACTATCTGCAAAATTTCTAAAAGAATGAACTATTAAATCCGGATTAAATGCTATCCCATTTGTTTTAAGGGCTAACCTATATCCCTCAAATCGATCTTTCGCCACAGGTATTCCTTAGTGACATTACCCCCTAGGAGTGCTACGCCAACCCGCACTCAGCCCCGCCTAAACTCCGCTGGGTGCGCAAAGCCAGTTAGCGTCTCGTAACTGGTCTTGGTATAACCGATATTTAATGTTTTGGCGCTACAGGCGGGGTGAACCAAATGGTATAAGGGGCAACCTTAATTGAGTGACCGTCGATCTTAGCTTCGACAAGCTTATCGGTTGAGTTGAACACAAAAAGTTGTTTGCCACGGCGAGAAGTCCAAAGGCCATCGAGTTGTCCGTCAAAACCTTTGTAGCCGGCGAGTTCGACGCCCAATTCTTTCAACCAGTTCTGCTGTTTCGTAAGCGGCGCAATCCGGATGATTTTCGAAGCGCCGCCCCATAGTTGACCTTCGACATTTTTTATGTGAGCATTGCCGACTATGATGACTTTTCCGCCAGCGCGTCGGAACGCATCTATTTTGTTAAGGATCGGTTGATCAATAATGTCAGCCTGAAACATCACCAAAGCCTTGTAGCGTTTCGGCGTGAGCGCACCGTCGCTGATGAGCAATTCATCTAACACATCGTAATCGCAAAGATCCCGAAGCGGATAACCGGCTTCAATCGTGGGTTGCAGGTTCACGCCGAGACGATAGAGCGTCGTTGGAAAGTAAACTGCAATTTCCGTCTCGCCCGGCTTGCCAGTGAAAAGGTGAATGTATTTTTGCACATCCGTCGCGTGGCGTTCGAACTCGTAGCTGAACAATTGTGCTGCGCCGCAGGAAGCGTCCGAAAACATCCGTTGGACAAACGCTTTGTCGCTGAGATTGCCCGCCGGTTCGGTGCTTTCTTTCACGCCGTAGAACTGGTAGGCCGTGCCCATCCACTTGTCACCGAAAATGGCTCCATGACAATCCGCAGGCTGAAGAACGACTCCGTAACCCTTCGCCATCTTCGCGTAACCGGGACAATACGTGCCCCACGGGAGCGGGTTCACACCGCCGTCATTTCCGCCCGGTTTCATGCGCACTTTCTTAGCGGGAAAATATTTCAACACGGTTTTGAGGGATTGCTCCGCAAAATCAATGATCGCCTGTTGATACCAAGTGATGAAATCGAGCCAACGCCGTTTGTCTTGCACTGTGGGCAACGCTTGCAGTGACGGTTTAAATTTCTCGTCTGAAAGTTCCTGCGGATGCACCTCACCGAACGATTTGAAGCTCGTGCCCCACGCCTTGTTGAGCTTCGCCACTTTACGATACTTGCGTTGCATCGCGGTTTGGAAAGCTTTGATCGCGCAAGTATCATCACACCAGTAACCCTCGTGGCAATGGCCCATGTTCACCCAGTCAGGAACAGGGATCGGATAATTACCTTCGCCATATGGCCCCAGGACGCACGCGTAAACACCGTCGATCCGATCGCCAAAATGCTCGTGCAGCTTTTTGTAGAAATGGTCGTACCACTCGATCGTGCGCGGATCAAAGATCGACAGGTAATAAGTCTCCTTACCGTGTTCGAGACAGCGCATGAGCGTGCGCTTCTCCGGCTGATCTCTCAACCAGACCGGTGGAAACTGAACCCAACAGTAAACCACATATTTAAGCCCCGCCTTGTGGAGCGTTTGTTCCATGGCATCATGCTGTTTCCAATCCCACTGGCCGGGTTCACGCTCAACTGCACCCCACGCCACATAATCTTCGTTGGCAACAAGACCGAGGTTCTTGAGACGAACTTGCGATTCCACAGAAGGCGGTGCTTCAAAGAAATTGGTGCGCGGGAAAGCACCGATGGGAGAAGCCTGAATGAACTTCACCGATAGATTCCCAGTGGAAATATTCCAAGGCCGTCCATCGAAGGACTGGCTTACAGTTCCCTTTGATGTACTTTGGGAATAAAGATTCCCGAAACCTATAAAGCAAAAGAATAAAAACATTAAATAACTAAAGAGTATTTTAGTTTTCATGTCAACCTTCTTTATTAGTAAAAATTAAAAGATTATAATTATTTTAAGAATGCGATTGGTAAAATGTTAATAAAGTGCTGAAGTTACACAAAATCGTAAAAAGTGCATGTCATACCCTCTGCTGTGGCAGAAAAGCGGGTATCTATTATGCCAAAATAAACAGATGTTGTTTAGTTTTTATAAATATGGCGAATCCATATTTAGGGATCGAAATGATAAACTTTCTACCGGTTCAAGATTTCAGAATCTATAATTATATCATTAAAATTATCTTGCATTCCTTGTTGCTCAATTATCTTAATAAGCAAGTCAGTAGAAGATTTACCAATCAT
>JAJYOQ010000257.1 GCA_021796135.1 Bacteroidota bacterium | reverse complement strand
CATATCAAAGATAAACAAAGCGGCGCACCACCCAGCTTTTTAAAATCCGGATATACGTCAAATAATACCTCACCGAATGAAGTTATTTGTTTCACTTTTACTTATTATTAAAATTATAATTGCTTTAATAAATTTAATAATAATAAAATTTTCCTCCTATTTAATTTGTTTATTTAACTAATTGCGTTAATTTTATAAATAATAAATATTATACAAGGAGGAGAAAATGTTTTGTCCGAATTGCAAAGCAGAATACCGTGAAGGATTTACTCATTGCAGCGATTGTGATGTAGACCTTGTTCCTAATTTGTCTGAAAATTCAAATTCCAATCAAGATGAGTTAGATTCCGACGACGCTTTCGTCTCATTATTTTCTACTTATAACCTGGCTGATATAGCAGTTATTAAAAGTATCCTTGATGATAATGATATAGAATATTTTATTCAGGGAGAAAATACTGCTTATATAAGGGGCTACATGGATCCCTCAATCTTAAAAGTCCGTAAAGATCAAGCTGATACCGTAAAAGAATTATTAAAAGATTTTGATATAAAGTATTTTATGTTCCGTAGTAAATAAACTTGTAAAACCCGCAATTTTATAAAATCCATATCACATAAACTTTAAAAAAATATTTTAATCTTTGAATATATAAATAAGATTGGATAACTATGGATCGGCTAATAGACATATCAAGTTACGAAGATATTCTCCCTGAATACAAAGAAACACCCATCGGTAAACTGCTTGAATATCATAATTTAAAACGGCAGTTAGATGTATATACACAAGCCCAGCTATTAATCGGAATGTGCATGGACAACAGAAAACATCTGCTGATCCCCGACAACTTTGCCTTCATTATAAGATCAGGCGGAGCAAATTTAAGATACAGTGAATTCAAAGTGTCTTATGCTATTGCAGTCGGAAACGTAAAACATATAGCCCTAATCGGACACAACAATTGCGGAATGGTAAATCTAGTGGCCCGCAAAGAACAATTCATAAACGGACTAATCGAAAAAGCCGGCTGGGAAAAAGAATGGGCTGAAGAACATTTCATGCACTTCGCCCCAATGTTTGAAATCGGAAATGAAATAGACTTTATACAAACTGAAACCAAACGGCTCAGATCAAGATACCCCAAAATAAAAGTAGCCCCAATGCTCTACAAAGTGGAAGACAACCGGTTATACCTTATAAAAGAGCCCAAATAAATTTGCTATAAAGTAACCTGTTCCAATTCCATTTTCCCGGCATAAGGAACGCATTTCAACAAATTAACCTCCGGATCGTCTATTAGATAATTAATTGCGTCTTTGATTTTTAGAATCACCGGCATACGATGATGAATCGGTTTAATAAAATCATTCGGAGTAGTAGTAATCAAAGAAGTAAAAATATTTTTATCCTTGTCAATATGATAAAGAGCCGGAACAAAAAAAGACTCCACACCCGGAAGAAATATCCTGTAAGGTATCTTCCTCGTACCCTCTTTCTTCCATTCATAAAAAGCAGACATCGGCACCAATAACCTGTTCTTATCAAATAAAGTATTCCAATATTTCTTTTCTTTAATAGTCTCAATACGTGAATTGAAAATAAGCGGAGAATCGGCAGAGAATTTTATCCCCCAGTTTGACCTAAATAAATTATAATCATTACCCGAATAAGAAATAGAAAGGATTTTATTAGTCGGAGCAATATTGAACTTTTTATACCCAGCAGCTATCTCTTCATCCGCAGCAGCATCATGCAGCTGAATATTCAGTATCTTATTCTCTTTCTTAAACTCATCCGTTAAGGATTGAATCGACGGCTTAGATTCAAAACGTCCGCACATTATCGTAAATTAAATTATGTTAAAAAATAAGTAAACAATTGAAACCATATTATTAATTAACATTATAAAATTTAAATAATCAATCAATTGCAATTAAATTGCCCGCAGATCACACTCTATGCTTTTATTTTATAATTGCGCATGACATAATAAAACCCGAAAAAGATTATCAAAGCAAGAATAAGAAACACAACCAAATCCCGGAACATAAATGTCGGATCATTTTTCAGAAACATTACAAATCCCATTGCATTAACCGCAATTATCATCGTAAGAAAGAAACCATAAAACATGAACTGTATTGAGTAAGTCGAGTTCGGACGGGTCCAAAGCAAATAAATACTAATCAAACCTAAAGGAATTGAAAACCCCAGGTCAAAAATCCTAATTACCCAAAAAGAAGTTGGAGCAATATCATAAGCACGAGTAGTGCCGGTTGAAATGACCTCTTGAATTTCTTTAATCCACATAGAAGCAAAAATTAGCAGAAAGATAGAGAACAGGAAAGAATATATTATAAGTCCTTTTCTATTAAAAGTGCCTTCTAAATTTTTGGGAAATATGGTAAGCGAGTACAGAAGTATGATCAGAGAAGAAATCAGAATAAAAAGAAAGTAAAAGAAATACAACTCGCTATTCCCAAAATATATCGGAGAGCTCCACTCACAGCCAATAGTATAGCTTAAAACAAAGTAGATCAAATAAAGAGGAGTAATGATAAGAAGGAACTGCGAAATTCGTTTTTTGAAAAAAAGATTAACACCGCCAACAATTAAAATTGGACTTAAGAGAAACATATTAACAATATCCTGACCTACAAGTTGATTGTTAATTAAATCAGCCGCTTTATACTTAATATGATGGAGAAACAAAGGACCTTCAATCGCCAGATAAATCAAAGTAAACCCTGACAATATCGAAATCAAAGACACAAATATCCTCTCAAAAGGATTACCAAAAATATTATCATTAGTACTATTCATAGGCTTTTTCTTCTCCGCTTTAGTAAAATATAAAAACAGCAGTAATTACGACAGGATTTCCTCTTTAAATTAACATCGAATCATTTTTTGCAATTGATCAATATCCGATCAATATTAAGCGCCGATATGTAAAATTAATTTGTTCTGAATTTAAAGGCAAACTAACATTAATGGAAATATAAAGTAAATATATTTGTCATTTACTACGCTAACACCTATCCAGATATTTTTATGTCCAAATTAGCTTTGAACATACTTCCTTCTTCAAAAAGAAAGGAGTCGAATTCGACCCCTTTGAAACTTGGATTGTGAATTTTTCACACAAACTTAAAAATTTAAAAATAGTTCTTTGAAGCCTCCGGTTAACAACATCTTTAGGTTCAGAGAGATTTTTGAAACGGACAGTATTAAAAAGGATTTTATTAGTCAGCGCAGATTAGTTTCAAAGATTGTTCAGTTAACAAAACATTTTTTTATGTTCAATTTGTCCATTTTGTTTGATAATTCTTTAGAATCCATATAACCAAGCGTATTTTAAACTTCTATATCGTTGGGTTTGAAGAGACACAGGGCTATAGTATGCTAAATCCCGATTTATTATTTGAATTATAAACTTATTTGAAATATTTATGGATGACTTATTAAATAGAACAACCCTTAATCCCGAACAATGCGGCGGAAGTCCTTGTATCATGGGTATGAGAATAAGAGTTTCAGATATTCTAGAACTTTATTCTTCTGGTTTATCCGATGAAGAGATACTGAAAGAAATGCCTGACCTTGAGGAAGAAGATTTAAAAGCTGCGCTTATTTATGCAAGCCGAAATCTGGATCGTCCGGTTATTGCTGAATGAAAGTGAGGTTTGATGCTCAATTGCACAGCAGTTAGAGAACTCGGATTAAAGGATGCTGCTGATTTGATAATATTTAATGAAGCCAAGCAAGCCGATGCGATAGTGATAACGAAAGATGTTGATTTTTGTATTCATCAGAAAAGATTCGGTTCACCGCCTAAAATAATTTGGCTTACTTGCAGTAACACATCAAACAAAAGGTTAAAAGAAATCTTTGCTGAGAACCTGCGTAAAACTTTAGATTTGCTTAATAGTCTTCATTAAGATTCCCCCCAGTTTCTATGGCGAAATATACATATTTTTATATGGCTTTTCAACAAAAGGTGTAATGCTTGAAATGAAAAATAAAATTTAATAAAAGACCATAGCTATCTGTTTCTGATTAATATAAAGCGTTACAGTCTCACCGACTAAACTGACTAGATTGAAAAATATATCAAAAAATAACTAACTTAGTCCGGTCAGTTTTGATCTAATTAAACAATAACCCTGTTTAGCAAAATTATAGGTAGGCTACTATGCTTTTTACCGCCATTCCAGAGTCATCTCACGAAATAGTAACTTTGAGATCTCTCGAATCTTCCGATTTGAAGGATTGGTATAACTATCTGTCAATGCCTGCCGTTGTTGAGTATACAAGTTGGAATGTTCATTCGGCTGATGAGCTGGCACATCATGTATGGGTTCCTTCGGCATTTACTCCATCCAGTTCTATTCGATTTGCTATAGCGCTTCGATCAACTAACCAACTTGTTGGCACTGCCGGCTTTCATACTGTAATACATCAAAATAGATCTGCCGAACTTGCTTATGATCTCTCGCCTAATATGTGGGGTAAAGGTATTGCCACTTATATCAGCACGCTCCTTGTCGATTGGGCACATTCCCACGTTGGGTTAGTCCGCATTCAGGCAACTGTTCTCGACTCAAACGCCCGCTCAGCCAGGGTTCTGGTTAAATGTGGGTTTGAACGTGAAGGATTGCTTCGCAGCTATCGCATGGTCCGTGGTCGACCTGCTGATTTTTGGATGTACTCTCATGTTATATCTTTGCCCGGAATTGCATAATTTATATATGATATGATGCTTAAAACTTTCTGAATTTTCAGTGGAAATAAAAAAGAAAATAATTAAATTGAGATCATAAATAAACTGATACATGTCGATCAATGTTACATAGAGATAATAAAATTTAAGTAGTATAAATATTAGGCTTTTAGCCATCAAAGGAGAAGAATATGAATGCTATTGAAAAACTTGGATTCGACAAATGGTTCCAAGATAAAATTGATCCATCCAAAATGACTGATCAAATTGCACGAGTAATTACAGTAAATAAAAATAGTTTTGTTGTCTCTAACGGTATAACTGATATATATGCGGAATTAACTGGAAAATTTCTATTCAATTTAGATTCTGTTCTGGATTTTCCTACCGTTGGTGATTGGGTGTATGTCCAGTTATTTGACGAAGATTCATTGGCTATTATTCATGATGTATTTCCTCGGAAATCATTATTAAAAAGGAAAACCTCCGGAAAAAAAATCGAATATCAACTTATCGCTGCAAATATAGATAAAGCAATTATTATGCAATCACTTGATTCCAATTTTAACCTAAGAAGACTGGAACGTTACTTGGTGATGATAAACGATAGTAATATTACGCCTGCCATTTTTCTTAGTAAAAGTGATCTTATAAGTCTTGCTGAAATCGAAAGAAAGAAAAATGAAATATTTAAAATCGCACCGGATATTCAAATAGCAGCATTCAGCAACAACAATTTGACTGACATAGAAAATCTTAAATCATACTTTATTCCTTCTGAAACTTATTGTTTACTTGGTTCATCCGGTGTAGGTAAAACTACACTTTTAAATAACTTAATAAATCAGGAGCTGTATAAAACTCAGCCAATAAGAGAGAAAGATGGTAGAGGAAAGCATACTACTACGAGACGCGAACTTATTGTACTTGAAAACGGGGCAATTATAGTTGATAATCCTGGAATGCGAGAGCTCGGAATTATTTCAATTAATTCCGGTCTTGAGGATACTTTCAATGAAATTGCTGAACTATCAAACAAGTGTCGGTATAAGGATTGCACTCACACTATTGAAAAAGGCTGCGCTGTATTAAAAGCTTTAGAAGACGGAATTATCACTGAAGAACGCTATCAAAATTATATAAAATTGTATAAGGAATCTTTGTATCTCGAAATGTCATATTTTGAAAAGAGACAAAAGGATAAAAAGTTCGGGAAATTTATGCATTCTTATATGAAAAATAAAAAGGATAATTAATCCCGCCTTGACTAATATAAATAATCAATAATGCACTAAATATAATTTCTGATTAAAGATCAGTTAGTTTTTTTTAAGGAAATTTTAAGATTCTTCTTAGCTCTATTTAATCTTTGATCGACATGTATCAGTTTATTT
>JAJYOQ010000014.1 GCA_021796135.1 Bacteroidota bacterium | reverse complement strand
AATTACAGGTTCTGGAAAATCCACTACTCTTGATGCAATAATTGATGAGCATAATAGAATTGATCCTTGTCATATAGTAATCATTGCATCGCCAATTGAATTCGTACATAATTCTAATACTGCTATTATAAAACACCGAGAAGTCGGAAGAGATGTTTTAAATTTTAAAGAAGGTGTTATTCAGTCTTTACGACAGGATCCGGACATAATAGTTATAGGCGAAATTAGAGACCCGGAAACAATACTTGCGGCACTTGAAGTTACCGATACCGGTCATAAAGTTTTTTCAACAATGCATACTTCAAGCGCCGTAGAGTCAATAGACAGGATTGTTGCCGAAGTTAATCCTGCAGAACAAGACCGGGTTCGGAACAGACTTGCCGATGTACTTGTAGCAATCGTATCACAAAAACTAGTTCCGAGCTTAGACGGCAAAAGAGTGCTGGCAAAGGAAGTCTTGGTAGTAACCCCGAACGTTAAAGCCGCTATAAAGAATAATAACACCAGTGAAATATATATGATGATCAATCAAGGTTCTCAATATGGAATGAACACAATGGAGCAGGATTTAAAGAAATTGTATCTTAACAAAAAAATTTCTCTCGAAAATGCAATTGCTTATGCTAATAATAAAACTGTAATCACTCAAATTTTAGCTGCTTTGTAATGAATACAATTATCTGCATATATTGCGAAGGCAACGATACAAAACTAGCTGTTTTCTTAAAAGAAAAAGATAAAATCAAACTTTTAAAAACCGGTAATTTTGATGTCATTCAAACAGCTATCGGTTTGGAAGACGCAATAAGCGGACTTAGAATTGAAGGCGGCGATTTATCGGTTGACGGAAGTTTAGATATTAATTCTTCGGAAGATAAAAGAGTTACCTTTTCAAGCATAGGTCAGATTAGTGAAACTCTAAAAGAATATAACCTAAAAAAGAGCTTATTCATTCCTTCACTTACAGAACCTTCCATTTACTATCACCTGGTTGAAGAGAATAAAATCAAGGGCAGCAATAATATTACTCAAGAGATTATCAAGGATATTAAACAAACACAGAACACTTATATAGACGAAGATAATTTAAGTTATGTTGAGCTTGCTGACAAATCTATTCTTTCTGTTTTTTTAAATGGTGAAATTGGCTGTATTAGACTGGTTGACTCAATAGCTCATTACAACAATCGAAGATTTTATAAAATTCCTTCTGTTAAAAGCGCTGAAATATCTCTCGCTTACTATGTTGCAAAAAGGAAAAAATTCTTCCCGGATGACAGTTCATTATTGGTTTATATAGGAAGAGAATATAGTAAACTAATATTCCTACAAGGCAGAAAAATAAAACATATAGGCAGTGCGCTTGATATAGGAACGGTTAACCTTCACACATATGATGTTTATTTTTCCAAAATCTTATTGGAAATGGAAAATGGCGGAATTTCATCTTTAGATAATATTGTTGTTTGCGGCGAAGATGATTCGGAAAATTTGATTCTATCTTTTTACGGCACTTTCCCTGAAGCAAATGTATCCAAGTTAGAATTTTCAGATATTGATATTAGTTCGCTTGACTCAAATTCAAAAGAGAAATTATCCTCTTTTAGCATTCCAATTTCTTCTGCGGTCGATTATTTCGACGATCTCGATAATTTGCATAAAGGAATCAATCTTTTACCAAAATATGTTAAAGAAGAACAAAAAGTATTTCAGTTTGCATGGCATGGCTTTGCAATGCTGCCTCTTTTATTTTTTGCTGCGCTTTTTATTACAATTAAAATATTGAATTACAATATTACGATGAAGGAACTATCCTCTCAGATAAATAAACAGACTTTTGTGATGAGACAAAATCAGGGAATCCTGAATAACATCTCTGAATTGCAAGGAAAAATTAATGGATTTTCGCAAACACAGTCTATATTGGATTCAGCTTCTTTAGGGGCTGGCACGTGGTCTGATGTTTTAAGAAAAATATCCGATTTTGTATCTCAGAATAAAGAATTTTGGTTAACAAAATTAGCAAAAGCCGAAACAGGGAATGTATCAATCGAAGGGTATTCTTTATCTAAAAATGTGCTGACTGAATTTGCTTATTCAATAAAATCAGCCGAATTAAAGAATATAGATTATCAAATATTGCGTGATAAGAATGTATATAAATTTACGCTATCTTTTAGTCTCTCAAGTTATCATAAAGACGAAAAATGAATAGAAAAATAAAAAATACATTAGCTTTATTCGGATTACTTATAATCATTATTGTCTTGGGAGGCAGTTTTATTTTCTTTTATCAATTACATACTATTGAAAATGATCAGATAAAACTTACGCAATTGAAAAAAAATCTTTATAATACAGACGCATTAAATGCACAATATTTAACTCTTAAAAAAACAGCAGCTTCTCTGGACTCAATACTGGCGAAAAGAAAATTTAACATACCTGAAAATCTATCTTCTATAAATTTCTTTAAATTCGTTAATGATCAAAGCATTAATTTTTCTGATAATACACAAGTCAATGTTGAGTTTGTTGATAAAAAATCGGATAAAAATTTTTTCTACTATGAATATAAAATTACCGGAGGCGGTGATTACAATGATTTATACAAGCTAATTTATTCTATCGAACAGAGCAAGGACTTAAAAAAAATAAAAACTATAAGTTTAACAAATTATATCTCTACCGATAAAGACGGGTTCCCTAATTTTTTGGTAAATTTTAGCTTGACCGCAGACGTCTACTTTTCCGATAATGATCGGTTTTCAACTAAAGAATTTGTAGAAAATAACTTAAATACCCGGGGAGTGTATGACGTTTTTTATCCTCTGATTAGAAATGAAATCCCTCCTAACTCAGACAATCTTTTGGATGTTCATGGGGCTAAACTTTTAGCATTAGTCCCGGAAGGGGCTTTTTTATCCGACGGCAAAGGAAATACCTATCTTTTATGGGAAGGGCAGCGTGTTTATTTGGGTTATCTAACAAAGATTGATTATGATCATAACACAGTAAGCTTTATTCTTAATAAGGGAGGAATTATTGAAAAGGTCGATTTAACTCTTGATAAAGACAGCACTAGTAAGAAAAACAAGTAAGAGAATTAAAATGAAAAATATTTTTTATATCGCAATAATTTCTCTGTTATTATCCATCCAGATATTCTCTCAACAATATCTGGAAAAATCACTGCAATCTCAAAACCCTGAGCAATTGGTTTCACTATCGCCGAACATTCCTTTCAGTCAAGCAATCTCTCTTATTAGTAAAATTAGCTTAAAGGCGACCGGGAAAAGAATTATTTCAGCTGTCGAGATAGACTCTTCTATTGGTTTTGAAATAAAAAACATGAACTATATGAAAGCGCTTGTTGTTTTAGTAAGATCTCAAGGACTTTCTTATGAAGAAACTCCTGACTTAATTGTAATCAAAAAAAGCGGACAACAAGAGCAAACACATACTAAAGATAATTATGTACCGGTTGATGCACGGGAAGTTAGAATATCAGCAGTATTTTTTGAAGCGGATGTAAATAAGGAGAGACAACTAGGCATAAATTGGCAGACTGTATTTTCCGGAGCTACATCAGGTGTTGGTGGCAATTTAAATGGATTTGTACCAATGAATCAGTCTTCAAGTTCCTCATCGGCAAGTGGGACGTCCACAAGTACCACAGGCGGAACATCGACTAGTGCAACGACTCAGGTTTCACCGGACTTTAATATTACCGGTACTTCAAGCTTTAATGCCGGAGGGTTATTTGGGCAAGTCACTGCTGTCTTAAAAATGTTTGAAAACGAAAATATAGGGCAAATAATATCAAACCCTACTATTACCGTATTAGACGGAACAGATGCAAGGTTGCAGGACGGTCAGGATATTTCTATTAAACAAAAAGATTTTTCCGGCAATATAATTGACAACTTTTATTCCGTTGGGTCAATTGTTACAGTCACTCCTAATATAATAAAAGAAGGAAATATTCATTATATCTTATTAAAGATTCATGTAGAACGCAGTTCATTTGTCCCTGATCCGACAAACACAATAATAAATAAAACCTCTGCGGATACAAGAGTAGTCTTACTTAACGGTGAAGAAACGGTAATCGGCGGGATGTACATTGATCAGACTACAAAAGTTAGAACCGGAATTCCATTACTGAAAGACTTGCCGTGGTGGTTTTTTGGTTTAAGGTATATTTTCGGCAGTGATGTTAACCAGGTAAGTAAAAAAGAACTTGTTATTTTAATAAAGGCTTCTCTTGTTCCTACTTTAAAAGATAGATTTGCCAGCCCGCCAGATGAAAATCCTTTAAGAGAAGAGCTGGAAAAAGAACGAAATAAAATAAAAGTTTATCAATTTAACGAATCACAAAGTGAAGATATAAAAAAATAATGGAATCAATATTAATAGTTGACGACGATATTAATCTCTGCGAAGTTCTAAAAGAAGAACTCACCGAAGTTGGTTATGATGCTTTTGCTGTTAATGACGGAAATTCTGTCTTTAGTTTTTTACGAAATAATAAAGCAGATTTAATTTTACTTGATCTCAAAATGCCGGGGAAAGACGGCTTTCAGGTTCTCAAAGAACTTAAAGATAATAAATTCAATATCAAGGTTATCGTTTTAACTGCTTATGCAGATGTAAAAAGCGCGATTGATTCGGCAAAAATGGGCGCAAGTGATTTTATAAGTAAACCATACGATTTCGATGAACTTTTAATCACTATCAGAAAAGTATTACAGCGGGATGGATAGAAATGAAAATCAGTTACCGGATATTATTAATAAATTTTGTCATTGTAGTTTTAATTCTAGGGAGTTCTGCTTTAGCTTTTTATTCAATAATATACAAAGTTCTTTCCTCTCAACAGTCTAAATATCTTCTTAATTCTGCAAACGATCTTATATATTCTTACAGTAGCCAAATACAGGAAATGGACGAAGAATTTCTTTCCTATGCTAATAATAATTTTTCAATATCATTACCGGATGTAATAAATAAATCCAAGAATTTAGATTTCATTTTAGTTTCCGAAAATAAATACCCTAATATTATTTCTTCAGGATTTTATAAAAGTATAGTTCAGCTGCCGGCGAAAAGTTTTTCGCTTCAAGATTTTTTATATTCTAATCCATATACAATATTAAACAGCTATAAATTAAAAGACGGAACGATTTATTACTATGGTAAGATTATAACCATTGGCTATATAAATAACTTATCAAATAAGATTAATGCCGATGTAGCTCTTATTAAAAACTCTACTCCTGCCTTGGTTTCAAACGAAACTTCCAACCAAAAATATTCTTACGTACTTACTAAGGCAATCCGGAAATTATCGGGACAAAATAACTTTAATGTTTATTCGGAAGGGGCAGAATCATCAGATATAATTGCAACGATTTATAACCCGACAATGGGTATTCTCCATAACAGCAATTTCCAATTTTTAATTTTTAATACATTAAACGAAGCTGCCGATTTAAGATCAAGTTTAAAATATTTTCTTTTTATAATTGGTTTTACGGGTATTTTGCTGTCATTAATACTAACATTACTTTTTACCGGGAAAATTCGCAGGCAGATTACTCAGCTTAGCAGTGCAACTGAAATTACCAAAGAAGGTAATTTTAAAAATAAAATTATCGTTCAATCAAAAGATGAATTGGGTAAGCTTGGGCTTGCATTTAATAATATGCTTGAACAATTACAAAAAAATGAAAAGGCAAAGAATGAATATTCCGAGTTTATAACGTTAATAAATCAAAATCCGACACTTAAGGAAATTTCGGAAGCTGCATTACAAAAGATTATAAAAACTTGCGGATTTATAGTCGGAAGTCTATATGCCGTAGATGAGGATAAAATTACTCTTACCAGTTCTTACGGAATTGAAAAGGATTTTACTAATTCAAAGAATTTGAACTTATTTTACTCAATAATACGAAATCACGAACCTGTAGAAATATTTTCTGATAATAAGGATCTACCCATTATATCTGCCGGAGCTGTAAATCTTCAATTAAGATATTTATTGATTAACCCGATAATTTATAACGGGAAAGTTATTTCGATCTTAGAACTGGGCGCGCTAGAATATCCGTCTAATGAGTCTAAAGAATACCTATCAAAAATTCAGGAACAGCTTGCAATCGGACTTACTAATGCTTTTGCTTTTGTAAAGCTTGAAAATTTAGTCGCTGAATTAAAGAAATTAAACGAGGATTATCAGAAACAAAACATACAAATAAGAAAACAAAATGAGACTCTGGTTGACCTGCACGGAAAACTCAAAGAAAAAGCTGAAGAGCTTGAAATTCAAAAAGGGAAAGCTGAAGAAGCAACACAATTAAAATCTCATTTCCTGGCTAGCATGTCTCACGAACTTCGAACTCCTATGAATTCAGTTCTTGGTTTAACAGAATTGATATTAGAAGATTTAACCCTTTCGGGGAAAAACCGCGAAAGAATGGAAGTTGTATTGAAAAGCGGTAATAGACTTATGGGACTTATTAATGATATCCTCGATCTTTCAAAAATTGAAGCGGGAAAAATGGAAGTTCACAATGAGGACATTTACCTGGAAGAACTTATAAATGAGATTGATAATTCGGTTACTCCGCTTATTAAACAAAAAGGAATTTCTTTCAAGATTACAAGAAATATTAATTCAAAAATTGTAATTAATACCGATAGAGGAAAAATTACTCAAGTATTGATAAACCTATTAGGCAATGCAGTTAAATTTACAGATACCGGTTTTGTTGAAATGCGAATATCTTCAATTGAAAATAAAAAATTAAAATTTGATGTTATTGATTCGGGTATTGGTATTTCTGAGGAAGATCAGAAAATTATTTTTGAAGAATTTAGACAGCTTGACGGAACAACCACACGTAAATACGGCGGTACCGGACTTGGTTTAGCAATTTGCAAAAAGATTGCCGACATAATGAACGGAACTCTTACGGTCGAAAGTGAGCCGGCTAAAGGATCTATCTTTTCGTTTATAATTCCTTTAAACATAATTAAGCTTAGAGACGATACTGCAATACAGAACATTAATATTCAATCACTAGTAAAGAATAAAAAAAATCCGATATTGATTATAGATGATGACAGTGAAGTTCGTTATACAATAGGTCAATATTTAATTTCGAAAGGATACGAAGTAATATATGCTGAAGACGGTGACAAAGGAATTGAATTAGCAAAAAAGATGCAGCCGTTTGCAATTACTCTCGATGTAATGATGCCCGGGAAAGACGGCTGGATGGTTTTAAGGGAATTAAAACAAAATTTATTAACTAAAGATATTCCGATTATTCTGATTTCAATCATAAGTAATAAAAATTTAGGTTACGGGTTGGGAGCTTATGAATATTTTGTTAAACCAATTACCCCGGATTTGCTTTTTTCGGCTTTTAGCAGACTTGAAAATCTTGCAAAGAAAAAGATTGAAAGAATAGCAATTGTAGATGATGATGAAACGGAATTTGAGAAGTTTAAGAATGCTTTCCGAAATGAACAACTTAGAATTGATTACATACAGGACAGTGAAATTGCATTCAGTAAAATTCTTGAGACTCAACCTGACTTAATTATTCTTGATCTTTTAATGCCCAAAGTTGACGGTATTACATTGTCACATAAACTGAAATCTAACAGAGAGACTAAGCATATACCTATTATTATAAGCACTGCAAAAGATTTATCGGATGAAGAAAGAAATTCTCTTAATAATATAGTTGAACAAATTAGCGTCAAATCCAACGGGCATCCGCTGGATGTTCTCAAGGTCGTTCGTGACAGAATAAGACTACAGGAAAGTAATGTAAATACTTTAGAGAAAAAAGTTGATAAAGATTCGATTGAAGCTGCATTGGAGCAAAAAGTCACTTCTAACTTGGATGCCAATGAGAATGATCATCGACATGAAGTTTTAATTGTAGATGATGATCCAGATACGCTTTTTACAATTAGTGAGATTGTCCAAGCTTGCAATTGTAAAACCGACCTTGCAAAAAACGGTGTCGAATGTTTAACTTCACTTGACAAGAAAATGCCTGATTTAATTTTATTAGATATAATGATGCCCGGGATGGATGGTTTTCAGACAATAAGCAGAATCAGACAGAATGAAAAATGGAAACGTATTCCAATTTTTGCAGTAACCGCAAAGGCAATGCTGGAGGATAAAGAAGTAATTCTGAAACATGGTTTTGACGACTACATTCCGAAACCCGTAAACTCAAGCGTCATGGCTTTTAAAATTGAAAAATTGTTTTCTAAATTATAGAATGAATATATGAAAAAAATATTGGTAATAGACGACCTTCCTGAAAATGTATTCCTGATTCAAGACCGTCTTGAACGTGAGGGATATGAAGTAATTACGGCTTTTGATGGTAAAACCGGAATTGAGAGAGCTAAAAAAGAACTCCCCGATTTAATACTGCTTGACGTAATGATGCCGGAAATTTCCGGTTTTGAAGTTTGCAAAACACTAATAGATGATCCTTCAACGTCTCGGATACCAATAATTTTAGTAACCGCAAAGACAGAAGCCGAAGATATCAAGGAAGGACTTGAAGCAGGTGCATTTGATTATATAAAAAAACCGTTTAATAGGATTGAACTGCTGGCACGCATACATTCTGCTCTTAAACTTTCTGAAGCACAAAAATTATTGCTTGAAGCCGAGCAAAAGAATACTTACACAGCTACTGTCGTAACAGCAAATCATAAAATTAAACAGCCACTTACTTTAATGAGTTTATCGTCTGCGGCAATTAAAAGAGAATTAAAAAAAGATGAGATTTCTACAGAAGCTATCATTAAGAGTCTAAATTATATTGAAATAGCAATAAAAGAAATTAATGATGTGCTTAATCAATTAAACTCAATTAAAAAGCCAATCTTTTCAGATTATATAAAAAACATAAAAATGGTAGATTTTGATGAAGAGAAAAGAGATACTTCAAAGTAATTTTTTTATAGTTTCAAGCATTACTTCAAATTCATATGGTTTCGCTATCATTCCATTTGCACCGTATTTAGTATAATCAAAATTATCATTAATTACTAAACTTCCGGATGAAAGAATTATCGGAAATTTAAACTTTAATTCTCTGATTTTTTTCGCGCAATCCAATCCATTCATTTCGGGCATATTATAGTCAATTATTGCAAGATCAACTTTTATTTCTTCCGTCAAAATTTTTATAGCTTCAGCTCCCGTAGCAACCTTCATAACACTATAGCCATAAGATTCCAATAATTCCGCTAAAAGATCACGCAGCATTATTTCATCGTCGGCTAGAAGAATAATTTTTTCGGCATTAGACGATACTTTAACTTTTGTAGGTTCATAAGACGGAATGAAAACATCAAACGTAGTACCTTCACCTATCTTACTTGATACCTCAATTTGACCATTATGAGCTTTTACTATCCCATAAGTAACATACAATCCCAGTCCGGATCCTGAATTTGTATCATTAGTCTTTGTCGAAAAATATGGGTCGAATATCCTAATTAAATTTTCTTCATCAATACCGCTTCCGGAATCAGATACTGAAATCCATACATAATTTCCTTTTGAAAGAAGAGGGAAATCCATTAAGTTTTTATCATCTACTGAAATATTCTGTGCTTTCAGGTTTATTTCCCCGTTTTGGGAAATTGCTTCTTTAGCATTCACAGCAAGATTCAGCAATACTTGATAAATCTCGGTAGTGTTACCAAGTATGTCATGCAGGTTTTTAGCGAAATTTTCTTTCAATGAGATTCTTTTAGGGAAAGTTTCTTTTATAACTTTTGAAATTTCCAGAAGTAAAGTATTAGGCTTTATTAATTCTTTCCTTTTGGGAGTAGGTTTACCAAAAGACAAAAGTCCTTTTGTCAAATCCTTTGCTCTTATTGAACAATTTTCTATATTCTCAAGCAGTTTGGTTACATCTTCCCTTTCAGGTACTCTTTTCTTCAACAGATTCAGACTTCCGAAAATACTTGAAAGTAGGTTATTAAAATCATGCGCCATTCCGCTTGAAAGCTTTCCGATCGTTTCAAGTTTCTGTGCCTGTGCCAATCTTCCTTCAAGCGCAGCATTTAATTCTCTTGAACGGATACTTGATATAGCAAATGCTAATATTAAAGCAAACTGTTCGACTTTGTTAACTGCAAATGATTTATAATTAGAATGTTTTTTGCCGACTATTATATATGCTAATATATTGTCCTCAAAAATACACGGAGCAATTATTAAAGAATTACATTGAAGAGTCTGAGCTAAATTATAACCGATGTTCTCTGTTGAGTTATTAACAACTAGCGGGCGTTTATTAATTGCTATCCACTTATTTATGTAAGTAAAATTTACTGAAATGTTTTTCCTAAATTCTGAATTCGACTTTATCAGAGTATGTGGATCATAAAAATATAATTCTGTACCGGCGTTTTTTTCATTTAAATAAATTAATCCGAAATCACTATCAGACAATAATGAAATACTTTCTATAATTTTATCGGATATTCCGTTTAATGATTTTTCTTTGAGAAGATATGCAAGAATTTGCTGCATTTCTTTTTGAAACTGTAAATTCTCATCCAAAGTTTCTTCAGGAATTGAACTTTTATTTTCTGAGGTTATATCTTCAATTGATACAAGAAAGCCTTCCGGAACCGCACTTCTTGTTAATGGAATTAAGGAAAGTAATTTATGAATTCCGTTGTTTAATATTTTAAATGACTTTATTTTATTGGGAGCGGGAGATTTTGAAGTCAATGTTAAATCGAACAAATTCAGAACATTCTGATTTTTAATTCTTTTAGCTGCAGCAATAAGTTTAAAATTCTTATTAAACCAAATTATTTTATAACTTGAATTAACAATTGCTAAAGCCGGATTTTGAATTTTCGCAAAAACATTAACAGCTAGCTTAACAGCAATTTTTTCAGGCATGGAAGATTATCGTTCCTTTAACTGATATTTTTTAATTTTAGTATAAAGTGTTTTGGGAGTAATTCCTAACTTCGATGCAGTTTTTGTTCTATCCCAATTTAAAACACCTAATACTTTTGCAATATGTTTTTTTTCCATTTCTTCCATGCTAAAAATTTCGTCACTTTCAACTTGTTCAGGCATAAACTTTCGGTTCATTGACGTTTGCATGGGTGAAGCCGGAAGATTTAAATCTTCCTGTTCAATATGATCGTTCTCCGCAAAAATTAGAGCTCTTTCAATAATATGTTCCAGCTCCCGGATATTACCCGGAAAACTGTAATTCAAAAGTGCATTTTCTGCATCTGCCGAAAGTTTCTTGGGTGATTTAATCGGAGATTTTACTTCGAGGAAATGATTTGCAAGCACAAGAATATCTTCTTTTCTTTCACGAAGAGGAGGAATAGTCAGTGTTATAACATTTAATCTAAATAAAAGATCTCGCCTAAAATTTTTATTATCAGCTTCTTCTAATAGGTTTCTATTTGTTGCGCCGACCACTCTAACATTTGAAGTTAAATTTGTAACTCCTCCGATTCTTCTGTACTCTCCGTTTTCAAGAAACCTTAGAAGTTTTGGCTGAAGAGTTAAACTTAACTCGCCGATTTCATCTAAAAATAATGTTCCTCCGTGCGCAATTTCGACTAACCCTTGCTTTGTATTTTTTGCGTCTGTAAAGGCGCCCTTTTCATGCCCGAATAATTCGCTTTCTATTAACTGGTCCGGTAATGAAGCACAATTAATAACTACAAATGGTTTATCATGTCTGGAAGATTTCTTATGAATATATTCAGCAAAAAGTTCTTTTCCGGTACCGGTTTCGCCTTCTATCAATATATTTGAATCAGAAATAGCCGATTTATTAGCCAGATTGATAACCCTTTGAAGTTCTGAACTGTTGCCGATAATTCTGGTTGAAAGTTTTTTATCGATTTGTTCGGTCAAAATATTGGTTTTTAAAACTAAATCCTTATGCTCAATTGCTCTATTGATTGTTATTAAAAGTTCATCAAAATCATAAGGTTTGGATATAAAGTCATAAGCTCCCATTTTAATGCATTCGATAGCATTGCGCATATCAGTTTGAGCAGTTAAAATTACGACTTGAATTGAAGGATTATAATCAATAACAAATTTGAGTACCGTTTCACCGGAAACTTCCCGCATATTAAGGTCCAGAAGCAGTAAATCGTAGTTTTTCTTTTTGACAGCATCAATAGCTAGACCGCCGTCATAAACAGTATCTACGTTAAACCCTTCTTCAAGCAATTGTTCTTTTAAAAGATAACAGAGGGTCTCATCGTCATCGCATACTAGAATTTTGGAATTTTTAAGCATAAATGTCAGATATCTAAATACTATTAGAATTTGGAATAGAAAAAATGAATAATTATATTTGGGACTCTAAAAAACGGGCGCGTAGCTCAGGGGTAGAGCATCTGCCTTTTAAGCAGAGGGTCGGTGGTTCGAAGCCACCCGCGCTCACCAGTTTTTTTAAGCGGTATTTCTTTTTTAGAAATCCTTGCCTCAAATCTACAATAAAAGATTATAATTTTTTATAATCTTTCTCATAACATAATAAATTTTAATTGAAAATGCACAAGTCTAAATCCGGTTTTTAGTTAAAAATCTCTAAAAGAAGTGTTATATTTGTAATAGATTTTTCACTACTTGAATACCAAATATGAAACTTAAAAATGCTCTTTTGATTTTATTAGCAATTATATCCTTTTTTTACGGTTGTAAAAAGTCAGCTCCAACCGAAAATCAACCGGTCACTCAACCCACTAAAACTATTAATGGATGGACTTTAGTTTGGTCGGATGAATTCAACTATAATGGACTACCCGATTCGACAAAATGGACCTACGATGTTGGTAATAGCGGCTGGGGAAATAAAGAATTAGAATACTATACAAGAAGCAGGCTTAAAAACGCCAGGGTTCAGGATAGTGTATTAATAATTGAAGCTGATTCAGAAAGCTATCAGGGCAGTAATTATACTTCAGCAAGATTGGTATCGGTCGGAACGGGAAATTGGACTTACGGTCGGTTTGAAGTAAGAGCGATGCTTCCATACGGAAGAGGAACCTGGCCTGCTATATGGATGCTACCTACACAATGGACTTACGGAAACGGCGGCTGGCCGGATAACGGAGAAATAGATATTATGGAACATGTCGGTTATGATCCGGAAGTAATTCACGCGTCTATACATTGTGATAATTCCAATGCTACAAATACTTTATACGTAAAGGACGCAACAGCAGCATTCCATGTTTATGCAATGGAGTGGTCTCAGGATACAATAAGTATATTTGTAGATTCTACAAAATATTTTACTTATGTAAATAACCATTCGGGCTACCAATCATGGCCGTTTGATAAAGATTTTCATTTTATATTAAATCTGGCTGTGGGAGGAACTTGGGGAGGTCTTTATGGAGTTGATCCTACTGTCTTTCCTCAAAAAATGATTATTGATTATGTCCGGGCTTATAAGAAGTCACAATAGGACGATCTAATAACATTTTAGTGATTCCAATACTCTATCCCTTTGGTATTAATATAACCAAATTTGCCTTCATATTTGATTAGGGCTATTCCTTTATCGAATGATGTTGCTGAATCATATTTATATGGAATTATCGTCTTCCCTTCTTTATCAATGTAACCCCATTTATTTCTTCTTTTTACTGCGGCTAGTCCTTCAGAATAATTTCCTTCCCCATCATTTTCAATCGGGACTATTATATCTCCATTTTTATTTATAAATCCAAATTTGTCATGAAGCTTTACTCTAGCCAGACCTTCGGAAAAAGAATTTGCGTCCTGATATTTTATTGGAATGGCAATCTTCCCGGCAGTATTAATAAAACCTACTGAATCTTTTATAACGACACCGGCTAATCCCTCATGAAAAAAATATACTTTATCAAAAATAAAAGGTGATATTTCTTCATCCTTTTTATTAATAAATCCCCAATATTTATCGAATTTATACTTAACACTAGCGAAACCTTCACTAAAAGAATTAACTGCGTCATATTTCATTGGAATTACTAAGTCACCCTTGCTATTTACAAATCCAAATTTTTCATTTTGACGTACCGCTGATAATCCGTTTCTAAAAACATCTTTTTCATAGAAAGGAATTTCATCAAATATAAGAGGAATTACCGCAACACCTTTTTTGTTAATAAAACCGGCTTTGTCATGCAATTTAACCCCGGCAAGTCCATCTTTGAAACTATAAACCATGTCATAAATTACCGGAATAATAATTTTGCCATATTTATCAATAAACCCCCATCTATCGCCCAATTGAACTGCAGTTAAACCTTCACTAAATGAATATCCATCCGAAAAAATTAGAGGTATTACTTCTTTTCCATATCTATTTATATATCCTATTTTCTCGTTAAGGATAACTCTAGCGAGACCTTCAGAAAAATCATAAATACCGTCATATTTTAACTTGCAAATCTCTTTTCCCCTAAAGTTTATCATTCCAGTTTTATGATTAAGTATAACACGGGCAAAGTCACCGGAAAATGTATTTACACTATCATATTTAGGACTAATCATTATCCTTTTATTCTTGCTGCAAAATCCCCATAAATTATTTTCCCTATATGGAATTAATGAAATATTCTGAGCGAAGACCGGGAAAAATGCCGGTAAGACGATAAAGACAATTAGAAATATTTTTGATCTCATTCTTAATTGATTCCAATTTTAATTATCATAATTATTTTTGTATTTTATTTATTTACAAGTTTATCTAAATATGGTATGTGTTCTAAGTATAATAGAATCTGTTTGTTTTTTGTTTATTCATTTATATCTTATGAATAAATTTACAAAAATTTTTTAATAATAATTCGGCAGTGAATTTTGGGCGAAATAGTTTTTTGGACAATAATTCGGACTGCTTTAACTATACCAGCAGTTTGGATTTTAAAGGATTATATTCAAAATCCATTATGGACTATAATTAGTTTTGCGTCCATATATGGAATTATAATTCACCCTGCAATTATTCATTACCGGCTGTTTAATGAAAAAAACAAGGAGACTATAGAATCTACATTATGTTCAACTTGCACAAAGTTTGATAAAACAGCCGTATTATGTATTCTGCACGATAAACATCCCACAAAAGATTTTCTCCCATGTGAAGGATTTGACTGGGAACCAAAATCAACCGAGAAGGATGATATTTTTAATTAAATTATAAATTTTATTCAAAATAGTTTTAAATTGTATCTAATATAATTTATGTTAATGGCTTAATTTTTAAACATTTTAATTATATTGTTTTTATTTTGACATTAAACATTCATGAGAGGAAATAAATGCCCCTAAAAAGTAACCAAATAGTTTCAATAGGATATACTTTAACTGACGACGAAGGAAATGTTGTAGATTCAGCTAATAATGCAGCTCCTTTCTCCTTTATTAGCGGTAAAAATCAAATCCTTCCTATGCTGGAAGAAAAATTAGGCGAGATGTTAATAGGAAGTAATAAAATTGTTGTTATTCCTCCTGAAGAAGGGTACGGAATATATGATGAAATGGCTTTACAAAAAGTTGACAGATCCGAATTTCCTGAAGATACAGCTTTAGAAGTAGGAATGAGTTTTTTTGCCGATACTCCTGACGGGAAAGAGATTCCATTTGTAATCAAAACGATTGATGGTGAAAATATTACTTTGGATTTTAACCATCCATTAGCCGGGAAAACACTAACTTTTGATGTACAATTATTAAGCTTGCGAGATGCGACTGCCGAAGAATTAGCTCATGGACATGCTCATGGCAGCGGCGGGCACCATCATCATTAAATATTTTTACATCTTACAGCAATAACCCTGAGTAAATTATAGCTTTTAATAATATGTAATTTATTAATTAGTGTAGTCGTTAAACCATTTGATAATTATTTGTTGAATTATGATCATTGTTGATTCAGAAATTACATTGCTGGATCTTGAAATGTCAAGCTCAGATGCATTGTTTCGATTAATAGATAACAATAGAGATTATCTAAGTGAATGGTTAAGCTGGGTTGATACTACCAGAAGTGTTATGGATTCAATTAATTATATTTTTGCTATGTCTGAACATGATATATATTCAAGCAGATATGTAATGGAAATTTGGTATAATAATTTACTTGCAGGATTAATTGATGTCCATAATGGAGATAAAATTAATAAAAAAGCAGAGATTGGTTATTGGCTTGGAGAGCAATTTCAAGGCAAAGGGATAATGACAAAATCCTGCCGGGCAATCATAAACTATGCTTTTAATGAAATTGGATTAAACCGGATTACAATAAAATGTGCTGATGGAAACATTAAGAGTCAGGCAATTCCTAAGAACTTAAATTTCGTGTTTGAAGGAATTGAAAGAAGCGGACAGTTTTTATATGACAAATTTGTCGACTTACATGTCTTTTCAATGATAAAAAAAGATTGGAGCAATGACATAAATGAAAAACAATAGACCTTCATGGGATGAATATTTTTTAAAGCTAGCTATGCTGGCTTCTGAAAGAGCTACATGTCCCCGGATGCATTGCGGATGTGTATTTGTTAGAGATAAGTTTGTGTTAGCAACCGGTTATAATGGTTCCTTACCGGGACTTCCTCATTGCGAAGATGTTGGCTGTCTGGTAGTAGATAATCATTGCGTTAGAACAAATCATGCAGAAATAAATGCGCTTACCCAAGCAGCAATACATGGCGTTTCAGTCAAAGGCGCTACTGCTTATATCACTAATATGTCATGCACTTCCTGTGCAAAAGCTTTAATTGCAGCCGGAATTAAAAGAGTAGTTGTGTTTTCTGATTTTCATGATACACTTGCAACTCAATTTTATACAGACTCGGGCGTAGAAATTGCAAAACTTGAAATGCCTGTGACAACAATAAACTATGAAATTGAAAAATATACTTCTGCTAAGAAAACTGAAAAATCTAACTAGATTTTTAAATTAAAAATTAAGTATATATCAATATCCTCTTTGAAGTACTTTATCTAAATCAGATTTAATCATTAGATTAACTAGTTTTTCAAATTTAGTTTTAGCTTTCCAGCCAAGTACTTTTTCCGCTTTTGAAGCATTTCCTATAAGAAGTTCCACTTCTGTCGGACGATAGTAATTAGGATCAACAGTAACTACTGTACTTCCCTTCTTTAGATTTTCATTAAATCCGAATTTATAACCGGAAGATTTTCTATCAAAATCGATTAATTCTTTTGCCTTTTTTAGGTCTATTGATTTGATTATTCCTTTTTCTTTTTCTTCTTTTTCCTCCCACTCCAATTCAATGCCTATTTCATTGAAAGTTAATTCTGTGAATTCTCGCACAGTATGTGTTTCACCGGTTGCCAAAACAAAATCATCTGCTTTTTCATGTTGAAGAATCTTCCACATTCCCTCACAATATTCCGGCGCAAAACCCCAATCGCGTTTTGCATCTAAGTTTCCTAGAGATAAATTTGACTGCAGTCCGGCTGCTATTCTTGAGGCAGCTCTGGTAATCTTCCTTGTAACAAAGGTTTCGCCTCGTCTTGGAGATTCATGATTAAACAAAATTCCGTTGCAAGCAAATATATTATATGCCTCCCGATAATTAACGATTATCCAATAACCATATAATTTTGATACTGCGTAAGGAGAGCGGGGATAAAACGGAGTTTTTTCCGATTGAGGAATTTCTTGAACTTTCCCGTATAGTTCGCTAGTTGATGCTTGATAAAATTTTACTTGTTTTAATCCTACTTCTCTAATTGCATCCAGGAATCTTAACGTCCCTAATGCATCCACTTGCGCTGTATAATCGGGAATTTCAAACGAAACTTTTACATGGCTTTGTGCAGCGAGATTATAGATTTCATCGGGTTCAATTTTTTCCAATAACCTGTTTAGATTGCTCGTATCAACTAAATCGCCATAGTGTAAAAACAATTTTTTATTAAGAATCGACTTATCGCTATAAAGATGATCTATACGCCCGGTATTAAAAGAACTGCTCCTTCTTATTATTCCGTGTACTTCATAACCCTTTTCAAGAAGAATTTCCGTTAAGTAACTTCCGTCCTGACCGGTAATCCCCGTAATTATTGCCTTCTTCATTTAATACTCCATTAAAATTTTTAATAAGTTTTGTTAATAAGTAATGATTAAAAATCTATCTTCTAAGTTTATTTATAATTCTCAAGGTACCATTTATAAGTTTTTTCTATACCTTCTTTAAGAGATGTACTATGACTCCATCCTAGTTTATGAATTCGCGAGACGTCCATTAACTTTCGAGGGGTGCCGTCGGGTTTCGATTTATCATACTCAATTGATCCCTTAAAATCTATAATATTTGAAATCAGGTTAGATAATTCATTTATAGTTAAATCCTCTCCCGTGCCGATATTTAATTGGGAAATTCCGGATTCATATAGATCGCCGGCATCTATATTTTCAAGTAAAAATCTTATTGCTTCGGCTAAATCTTCAACATATAAGAATTCTCTTTTAGGTTGACCGCTTCCCCAAAGGGTCACGACATTATTTTTTTCAAATTTAATTTTCGCTTCATGAAATTTCCTAATTAAAGCCGGCAGGACATGAGATGTCTCTAAATTAAAGTTATCAAATGGGCCATATAGATTGGTGGGCATTGCAGAAATAAAATTTGCATTATATTGCCGATAATAATTTTCGCATAACTTTATTCCGGCAATTTTTGCAATTGCATACGGCTCATTTGTAGATTCCAAATAATCTGAAAGCAGATATTCTTCCTTCAGCGGCTGGGGAGCAAGCTTTGGATAAATACAAGAGCTGCCAAGAAATATCAGTTTCTCAACATTATTATGAAAAGCTGCATTTATAATATTAGCTTCTATCATTAAATTGTCGTAGATAAATTCCGCTCTGTAGGTATTATTGGCAAGAATTCCTCCAACTTTGGCAGCAGCTATAATTACGCAGTTTGGTTTTTCTTCCGAAAAGAATTTTTCAACCTCATTTTGCCTAACTAGATTCAATTCAGATTGAGTACGGTAAATTATATTGCTATATCCGTTGCTCTTAAAATTTCTGAGAATAGCCGAACCTACCATTCCCCGGTGACCCGCTATATAAATTTTCTTATCTATATATTTTTTTGTTTTACTCAACCTTTTCCTGCTCCATAAAGTTTAGGAATTAATAAACTCTTTTATCTTCACGACTACAAATTCTTGCTGCTCTTTAGATAGTTCCGGATATATAGGTAAAGCCATAGAAGTATCCGCGACAGCTTCGGCAATTGGAAAATCGCCTTTTTTATAATTCAAATTTGAAAAACATTCCTGAATATGAAATGGGACCGGATAATAAATTTCAGTTGCGATTTCATTCTCACTTAAAAACTGCCGTAGTTCGTCCCGCTTTTCAACACGAATAATATATTGATTATAAATATGATAATTCTTTACGTTGCTAGATTTATACACTGCCTTTGGAAGCAGAATTTTATTCTTATCATCAAATGAAGTTCTTCCGGCTTCTTCTGCAAGACCGGAGCTTATAAAGAAGTTTGCATAAGTTTGGGCATTCTCTCTCCTTTTTTGTGACCAGCTGTCAAGATGAGGTAATTTAACCTTTAGAACGGCTGCTTGAATTGCATCTAGCCGAAAATTACCCCCGATAATTTTATGAAAATACTTCTTTTCACCTCCGTGTACACGCAGAATTCTTAATCTTTCATAAAGTTCTTCGTCATTTGTAACGACTAAACCACCGTCACCATAGCAGCCAAGATTTTTACTTGGGAAAAATGAGAAACAGCCAATATCTCCTATAGTTCCTACAAATTTTCCGTCCTTGTATTGAACACCTATTGCTTGTGCACCGTCTTCAATAACTCTTATTTTTTTTGCTTTTGCAATTTCAATTATTTTATCCATTTCACAACTTTGTCCGTACAAATGAACAGGAATAACGGCTTTAGTTTTAGGCGTAATTTTCTTTTGAAATTCCTCCGGATCAATATTAAAAGTGACAGGATCGATATCAACGAATACTGGAATTGCATTTAATCTTGAGACAACACCGGCAGTTGCAAAAAATGAATATGTCGGCACAATAACCTCATCACCGGGCTGAATTCCGATAGCCATCAATGATACCAATAAAGCATCTGTTCCGGAGGATACTCCGAGAGAATATTTACAATTTAGATATGAACTAAATGATTTTTCTAAAGAATCGACTTCGGGTCCTAGAATGAAATACTGTGATTCAGCAATTTTTAGTACAGCTTCATCTAATTCCTTTTTCAATGATTGGTATTGCGGTTTAAGATCTAACAGTGGTACACGCATAAAAACTCCAAATAATTAACCCAAATTTACAAAACAATTGGAAGTAATGGAAAGGAAACTAAAACATGCAATTTTAATAGTTAATAAATAAAATCTTTATCTATATCTTTTAGATATTTTGCTAAAAGATCTTTCTCAGAAACTACAGGATTTTCTATTTTCCAATCAATACTTAACTGAGGATCGTCATATCTAATTGATCTTTCATCTGCTTTACTATAATAGGCAGTACATTTATAATGAAATATAACATCATCTGACAAAACAGAAAAGCCATGAGCAAAGCCGGGAGGAATCCAAAGTTGTTTATGATTCTGATCCGATAATTCTATAGAAAAATATTTACCGAAAGTCGGCGAATTAAACCTAATATCCACTGCTACATCCAAAACGGTTCCTAAAATCACCTGGCATAATTTCCCCTGTGAATTTTTTGCAATTTGGTAATGAAGTCCGCGGATAGTGCCTTTTTTAGATTTTGAAATATTGTCTTGAATAAAATTCAAATTGTCGAGAGTTGCATTATATTTTTTTTCGGAAAATGACTCGAAAAAATATCCTCTTTCATCCTGATAAATGTCTGGCTCAATAATGAGCAGTCCTGTAATTTCTGTTTTAATAATTTTCATAATTTAGTGTTTTCAATTCAAAATTCAACATTCATAATTATTATCATTAATTTTATGATTCCCGTAATACTTTTTCAAGATAGCTGCGGTATAATGATTTTGGAATGGAGTTAATTAAAGATTCAAATTGATCTTTAGAAATGTATTTCATATAAAATGAAATCTCTTCAATACAGGCTACTTTCAATCCCTGTCTTTCCTCAATTACTCCGAAAAAATTTGAAGCCTGCAAAAGCGCTTCAGGAGTTCCGGTATCTAGCCAGGCAATACCGCGTCCAATTTTTTCCACACGCAGATTACCTTTATTTAGATATTCTTTATTAACGTCAGTAATTTCAAGTTCTCCCCGGTCTGATGGTTTTAAATTTTTAGATATTTCTACTACTTCATTATTATAGATATAAATTCCCGGGACAGCATAATTTGATTTTGGCTCTTGCGGCTTTTCTTCTATTGAAATGACTTTTCCTTCCTTATCAAATTCAACTATTCCGTATCTTTCAGGATCCGTAACCTGATAACCGAATATGGTGGCTCCGTTATTGTTTTTAATACCTTTATATAAAAAATCTAACGAACCATAAAAAATATTATCGCCAAGAATTAGTATAACACTTTCATCTTTTATAAAGCTTTCGCCTATAATAAAGGCTTCGGCTATTCCTTTTGGAGCAGCTTGAACCGCATATTCTATTTTTAGTCCTAATTGTGAGCCATCGTTAAAAAGTTGCTTATAAAAAGGAATAGTTTCTTCATTTGAAATAATCAATATTTCCCTAATTCCTCCCAACATTAAGACGGAAAGCGGATAGTATATTAATGGTTTATCATAAATAACAGTTAATTGTTTGCTGTAAACCTTTGTAATAGGATAAAGTCGCGATCCGGATCCCCCGGCTAAAATTATTCCCTTCATATTGCACTTTTACTTTAAATTAATAATTATTAAAAAATTTAGACAGACAAAAGAAAAATAGTAAAGTTGACTCAGGTTATCAAAAATATTTTCCGGGAAGTGAAATTCCTTTTATTTTTCTATAAAGAGATACCGCATAAGAATCTGTCATTCCCGAGACAAAATCTATTACTTTCAATAGCATATTATAAACATTATTATCGAAAGAACCGTCATAATTATATTGATTTGGAATAAGCTTTAATATTGTCTTACTTTTGGGTGAATTTTTTTTATTAACCGCATCATTAATTGCATGGATAAAAGTATCAAGTAAACCGCCTAATACTTCGTAACCGGCTGATTCCCTTTCCACAACGCTTTCATAAGAGTATATATTAGCAATTGAAATCTCCTCTATCTTCTTAAGATGTTTGCCGGAAGGGATAATGGAGATTAAATCATTCTCAAAATTACCGGATAGAATCTTTTTTTCCTCATTCCGAAATGCCTCGGCTAATTCATTAACCAAATTACTGATCACCTTCGCACGAAGATAGCTAATCCTATCATTTTTATCTCTGATTTTATAGAATTTTAAATTATCCTTAGCTATTAGAGGAAATAAAAGGCTCTCTGTTTCTTTAAATGAAAGCAGTCCGAGTATAAAACCGTCTTCAAGATCCATTATACGATAGCAAATATCATCTGCTGCCTCTACCAAAAAGGCAAGAGGGTGTCTTGAGTAAAATATATCATCACCGGAAGATATTTTTTTACTTAATCCCACTTCTTTAGCTATTTCTAAAAATAACTCTTTCTCGGTCTGGAAAAATCCAAATTTCTTATAAATATTACCGGGTTTAAAATTGGGGTCATTATCAAATAAGGACTCTTTGGGATATTTAGTAAATGCGGCTAAGGTTGCGCATGTTAAACGCAGCCCTCCTTTTATATTAGGATTTTGTAATCTAGTCAATATTCTAAATCCCTGAGCATTTCCTTCATAATTTGTTAAATCGTTCCATTGTTTATTATTAAGTTCATTCTTAAATATTTTCCCGTTGCCATTTTTAAAATATTCTGATATTGCTGATTCTCCTGAATGACCAAAAGGCGGATTTCCAATATCATGGGCCAAACATGCTGCCGATACTATTTCACCAAAGTGAAATTTTGTGAAACTCTTTTTTAATTTTTTATCTTTATCAATTATTCTTTCACCGGCTAAATTTCCAAGTGACCGACCTACGCATGATACTTCCAAGCTGTGAGTCAGCCGGTTATGAACGAAATTACTTTCGGGTAAAGGAAATACCTGGGTTTTATCCTGTAATCTTCTGAAAGCCGAAGAAAATACTATTCTGTCAAAATCCCTTTGAAATTCACTTCTCCCGTCTGAATTATTTTTTGATTTTTTTCTCTCTTCACCTAAAAGAGTTTTTGATAGAAGTTTAGCCCAATCCATTGCGGTCTCAATAATTAATTAATAATAATAAAAAATAATAAATATTATTTGAATAACA
>JAJYOQ010000256.1 GCA_021796135.1 Bacteroidota bacterium | reverse complement strand
TGCCTAAAAAAATTAAAGACAAGAACTTAGTCGGATATGATAACCGTAATAATAAAACTACAATAATTTTATTAAATTTATTGATAAACTTTATAAACCACTTATATAATAGAATTTGAAGGGATTAATGAATGCAGAATAGATATTATTTAAGTATAATACTAATATTTGTTATAGCAATGATTTTCTCAGTGAATATTTATTCAAAGGGTATAAATAATTTGCCGGGATTCGAAAGGAGTGCATACCTAAATGAACAAATCCTCAAATTTAGCATGAAGCCAAATATTAATATCGAAATTAATGCACCAGATCCTGAATCTTTTAATCCGAATAAAAGAATACTATTAGTTTACTATGCTACTCCAAACTTTAATACTATTGAACAAACAATCGGAAAACAAATGAGACCGGGAGTCGATTGGCATTTTAATATTCAAAATATAGGAGCACAGACAAGATTTTTAAGAAATATTATTCATAATGAGACAATTATTGTAGCATATGTATCAACAAAAATCGAAAGCTGGCCATGGTGGAAAACGCGGCATTCAAATCCCGATTCAATAATTGCATCTGTAGTTGATTCCGTAAGGCATATTTTCAAGAATTTTCATACTGATATTGTTCTGTCCGGACATAGCGGAGGCGGAAGTTTTGTATTAGGATACATTAATGAAGTCAAGTCGATTCCAAATTTCGTTAAGCGAATTTGTTTTTTAGATAGCGATTATGATTATGATAATATCTTGCATGGAGGAAAAATTATAAACTGGCTAAAATCGGGAAACGATCATTTCCTTAGCGTTTTAGCATTTGATGATAGGAATGTGAAATGGGACGGCAAAAACACTGCTCCGCTTAATTCGGGAACATTCTATCACAGCACTTTAATGGAAGAGAAATTATCATCCGCATTCAGAATAACGACTTTCTCAGATTCTCTATTTATTAAATATTTCGGACTTGAAGGAAGAATTGAATTTAATTTAAAATTAAATCCAGATAATCAAATGTGGCATACAGTACAAGTTGAAGATAACGGATTTATTCAGACTATGTTATCAGGAACAAAAGATGAAGGGAAAGGATATACTTATTGGGGACCGAGAGCATATAATCAATTTATTCAGCCATATTAGAGTATTAATGTTTTGATACTATTTAAGAACAATTTGTTTATACATGAAAGATTTTTAAATTAGAATATGCTAATTGTTAAAGGAAATTAACTTGAAAAATCAATATGATGTTATAATACTCGGAAGCGGCCCGGGCGGTGAAGGCGCAGCAATGAAATGCACAAAAGAAGGCTTGCATGTAGCAATGTGCGATTATTTTTCTATGGTAGGAGGAAGTTGCACTCATCGGAGTACAATTCCAAGTAAGGCTCTTCGACATGCAAGTCAAATATTATATGAAAGCAACAGTTTAGAGGAAGCTAATTTTCAATCCTTACTTAAAAAAGCTGAAAACGTAATACAGCAGCAATTTCAACTAAGAAAAAGCTTTTATGAGAGAAATTTAGTCGATATTATAGATGGAAGGGCTTCTTTTATTGATTCGAATACTATTACTGTAAAACTCTCAAATGGCGCCGAAGAAATTTATTCTGCAAAATTTTTTGTGATTGCAACAGGTTCCAGACCATATCATCCGGATAATATTAATTTTAATCACCCAAGGATATTAGATAGCGATACGCTTCTTAAGCTCAAGGATAATCCAAGGTCAATAACAATATACGGAGCAGGCGTTATTGGGTGTGAATATGCATCTATATTCAGAGGTTTAAAAATTAAGGTTAATCTTATAAATACACGTGAAAAGCTATTAGCATTTCTAGACGATGAAATTATAGATGCATTAGGATATCATCTACGTGAAAACGGAGTAATTCTGCGCCATAACGAAGAATATGAAAAAGTTGAAGCAGACGATTCAGGAGTTACAGTTTATTTAAAATCTAATAAAGAGATTAGGTCCGATTATCTATTATGGGCTCAAGGAAGGACCGGCAACTCAGATAATATGGGTTTGGAAAATCTCGGTATTGAAATTAATGCACAAGGTTCGATTATTGTAAATGAGAATAATCAGACAATACTGCCTCATATATATGCAGTCGGTGATATAATTGGCTTCCCAAATCTGGCAAGCGCTTCTTATGATCAAGGACGATTTGCAGCTACAAATATTGTATTCGGCAAATGTGAACATCAACTTGTTGAATTTATCCCAACAGGAATATATACTATACCGGAAATTAGTTCGGTTGGTTTTACCGAAGAGCAATTAACAAAAGAAAAAATCCCTTATGAAGTGGGACATTCATTTTTCAAACATTTAGCAAGGGCTCAAATTACCGGAAGAACAACGGGAATGTTGAAAATATTATTTCACAGAGAAACATTGAAAATTTTAGGCGTACATTGTTTTGGTCATGGAGCGGCGGAAATAATTCATATCGGGCAGGCAATAATGTCCCAGAAAGATGGTGCAAATTCATTAATGTTTTTTATTAACACAACATTTAACTATCCAACAATGGCAGAAGCATATCGAGTAGCAGCTTTGAATGGAATTAATAGAGTTAATTTATTAAAAAAATATTGAAGTTTTGAATTTCAATTATTATCAAGCAACTTAATCATCACACATTTTCCTGAAAAGCAGTAGTTAGATTATTAAGGCAAATTGAATTCTTAATTTTAACTTAGTCTTTTCTTAAATCTCCTTGCACTTGCAAAAAGAATTAGAATACCCATAATTAGTAACATTAAAGTTTCAGGTATTAGGTCACTAAATGGAGCGCCTTTAAGGATTACCGCACGCAATATTGTTATATAATATCGAAGAGGTATTAAGTAAGTAATGTATTGGAAAAATTTCGGCATATTTTCAATCGGGAAAGCAAATCCTGATAAATAAATAAACGGCATCATTATGCCGAACTGAGCAACCATCATTGCCTGTTGTTGTGTTTTCGAAATAGTTGACAGAAACAGTCCGATTCCTAGTGTAGAAAGGACAAATAGGAAGGATGCGAAAAGCAAAAAGAAAAAGCTTCCCCTAATTGCAATCCCAAACCAGAATACCATTATTGTCTGAACTAGCAGAATATCAATAAATCCAAGTATAACAAAGGGTATCAATTTACCTAATATTAGTTGATATGGTTTAATAGGTGTCACGATAAGCTGTTCAAGAGTCCCTATTTCCCTTTCCTTAACAATAGCCATAGACATAAGAATTATAGTAGTAATAAGCAATATAAGTCCCATAATACTCGGTATCATAAAAACACGCGTTTTAAGGTCCGGATTATACCATACTCTAATCTCAGGATCGAGAGAGCCGGCAACAGAGATTTTTCTTCCTGTTCTGTCCGAAGATTTTAGCAAGATATTTTTAGCATAGTTCGCAGCAATTCCCTGAATATATCCTAATGCAATTGATGTTTTATTACCATCTGATCCATCAAAGATTGCTTGGACCGGAGCAGGACGGTTTGTTTTTATATCCTTTTCAAAATCGTGCGGAATAATAATTGCGCACAGAACCTTACCCTTGTTAATATCACTTGTGATTTGTTGATAATTATCAGCATATCTGTCAATTTCAAAATATCCTGATTCTTGAAAACGTTCAATTAAATCCCTGCTTTCCAAAGTTCTATCCTGATCCCATATAGCCGTATGCACAGTATTAAGGTCCATGTTTGCAGCATAACCAAATAATAATAATTGCAGTATCGGTGCTAAAAAAACAATTCTTAATAAAATAGGGTCTCTTTTTAATTGGAGAAATTCTTTTATAACTATATTTAAAATCGTTTTCATCTTTTTATTCCAATATTTGCATAATTAATTTTTAAGCTACTTTCGCTTTTTTATTTATTATCGTGGAAATCCCGAGCAGAATTGCAGAGAACAATATCAGATATAAAACTTGCTGCCAGAAAGCCTCAAGCCCTACTCCCTTAAGAAGAATATCCCTCAAAATAATTAAAAAGAATTTGGACGGAGTAATATTAGTCAGCCATTGGATAGGGACAGGCATACTTTCTATCGGAAATATAAACCCTGATAAAATTGTTGAAGGAAGCATAGAAATAATGGTAGCCATTTGAAAGGCTACTTGCTGAGTCTGGGAGATTGAGGAAACAAAAATTCCTAAATTTAATGAAGCGAAAATAAACAAGAGAGTTGTAATAAATAATAGTATATAACTCCCTTTAACCGGAATACCAAAAAGTATATAGCCGGCAACTAAAATGACAATAGTAATAAGCAGCGAGATAATTATATACGGGATTGTTTTACCAATCAACATTTCGAAAGATGTAAGCGGCGAAACATTTATTTGTTCTATTGTGCCGCGCTCCTTTTCCCTGACAATAGAAAGTGAAATTGAAACGACAGCGGTTATAATAAGAATCATGGCAATTAAACCGGGAATTAGGAAATATGTAGAGCTTAAATCCGGATTAAACCAAAATACCGGTTCAAGATCAATTGGGACATAACTATTCATTCCTTTAACTGCTAAAACTTTTGCAATAAATTTTTGAGAATACGCTTGAACTGCATAATTAAAATAGTTTTGGATTACAGTTGCGGTATTTCCATCAACTCCGTCAATAAGAATTTGAATTTTAACATTCTGGTTTGCATACAACTGGCGAGACATATCTTTAGGAAAGACAATCACACATTGTGCTTCCTTTTTATCGAGGATCTCTTTTATTTTATTTTCATCGTCTATATAACCAACGAGGTCAAAATAACTGGAACTGGTAAGAGAATTGATAAAATCCCTAGAATCAAAAGATTTGTCCTGGTCCAGCACTACCATCTTTATATGATGAACATCAAAGTTAATAGCGTAACCAAATATTACGAGCAGCAGAAGCGGAAACACAAACAGAACGAAAAGCATTCTGGTATCGCGCTTAAGCTGCCTAATTTCTTTTAATGCAATAGCTTTTATTCTATTTAACATTCTTCTTAGTATCCTTTTCTAAAAGATAAATGAAAACATCTTCTAATGTGGGAACAATTTTATCCATTCTAATAATCTTTATATTATTTTCGCTAAGTGCCTTTTCCGCAAGATTATGTGCAGTCTTTTCGTCCTCTACGCTTATATGGATATAATTCCCAAAAATAGACGTTTCTTCAACCCATGTCTGTTTAGAGAATATATCTAGTGCATCTACCACTCTGTCACATTCCACCTCAAGCATTGTACTTGTTAAATATTTTGTCTTTAATTCTTTTGAAGTTCCGCTAGCAATAATTTTACCGGCATTTATCAAAGTAATTGTATTGCAAAACTCTGCTTCATCAAGATAGTGAGTTGTAACAAAAACTGTAATTCCCTGATGAGAGAGCTCATTGATTAACTCCCAAAAATTTCGTCTGGAAATGGGGTCGACGCCGCCAGTAGGTTCATCAAGGAAAACTATTTTTGGTTCATGAATCACGGCTATGGCAAGAGCTAGCCTTTGCTTAATGCCTCCGGGAAGATCCTTAGTCAAAAGTTTTTCTTTCCCTTCAAGATAGGCAACTTTAAGCACCCATTTCTTTCTATCCTCAAGTTTGTTTTTATATAAACCGTATACACCACCGAAAAAATTGATATTTTCTTCAACAGTAAGGTCATTATAAAGTGAAAATTTCTGCGACATATAACCGATATTCAACTTAACTTTATCCGGTTCTTTCATTACACTATAACCGCCGACAATCGCATCGCCGGATGTCGGTTCTATAATACCGCAAAGCATTCTTATAGCTGTCGATTTTCCGGCACCGTTTGCTCCGAGAAATCCGAAAATTTCACCTTCTTTAACATTAAATGATATACCGTCAACAGCAGTAAAACTGCCGAACTTTTTTGCCAAATTCTTTACTTCGATTGAATTCATATTTCCTTTATGGAAGCTTAGGTTCAAAAAAAATTTTCACAATAATATATTTAACATTTTTCAAGTTAATATATTTTCTTCCCTTCTGCCTTTTCCAAAAGTACCTGGGCTAATTCATAATCGACAAGAGAATTATTATAATTAGTTTTTGCTAAAAGAAGAGAAGTCTCTGCATCGATTAAGTCCGTACTAGAAGCTATTTGAGTTTTATATTT
>JAJYOQ010000013.1 GCA_021796135.1 Bacteroidota bacterium | reverse complement strand
TTAATAACATTTCATTACCTGATGTAAACCGGATATAAATTAGTTACATTTATTTATTTAGCTGCACAGTCAATACAAACATGTATACCGTTTTTAATTCTTCCATAGCTTTCAACTGTCATTTCACCGCATTCTTCACATACAAATCCATTGAAATTATCGTTGTGCGGATCAAGTTTATAATCAAATACTTTTGATATGTTAAGCAGATTTTCCATTGGTGCTGCCATTACATTCACTATTAATTGATCAACAACTTCTGCCGGCACTTTGCTTGCAGGAATTCCTTTTTCTCTGTAATCTTTGAAAAAGGCAGTCTGTTTGTTTTGAAGCATTATTTCTGCTTTAGGTGTTACGCGAACAGCTTTACCGCTTGCTTTATCTACGAGTGTGACTGCCCATTTCCCTTTGTGAGTTTTCTTGATGTTGCCTTTGCCGAAAGTTGTTCCTATTATTACTTGAAGTCCGTCGGCATAACAGGTAGCACAATGATTTTCGCCTAGATCGACATAAGCTAATATTTGTCCGTCTGTGGCTCTGTCAACACCTAGCGCATTCATTGCAGCCGCACCGGCTTTTAAGCCCATGGGCATTGCGGGACATTTGTGTCCGTGGAATTTTTGACCGAATTCTAACCAATCTTGTGGATTAACCATTTTAGTACTCCGTTTTTAATTAAAGAAATATTGAATTTGTACAGTAGCCAACGCATTTGTTTTATTTGAAACAAACTGAAATTTATTATCTAAAGAGATTTTTATATTGTTTCCGTTTATGAGATATGAATATCCGATTACATACCAAGGATCATCAATTGTCGATTGATTTAGGTCATTCAGTTGTTCGATCGAAAGAGTTACTAAATTTTTTGGTAAGATCAAATAATCAATTAGTGCATAATATCCATAAGCTTTTTGATTACCTAGATGAGCTTCGATATATTCCGATTGCAGCTCAAAATCTCCGATATTTAACTTCCCTTCAAAGCCAAAACGAAAATCATTTCCTGTAAAAGAATAATTGTTTCCATAAATCTTACTAAACTGAAAATTATGTGCATCACGGTATGATAGATTGTAACCTAGTTCTAATTTTGAGTCACGATTGTTCAGAAGAAATAAGCTTCCACGGTTTACGTAAAGAAAATTTCTTTGATTTGAAATATTGTTTGCTCCGTTCCCGTTGAAGAAGCCGAAGCTAATTGAACCTGTTTTATAATCGGCTAATTTCAATTCCACTCCAATATCTCTTGCCATAGTTTCAGCCCCCGGAACGAGAGCATTAACAACGCCAGCTCTTTCATCAAGAGGGATCGAATAATCGGGCTGTTTCCTTTGTAGACTGAAGTCCGGAACAAACTGACCGGCAGTCACTTCTAAGCTGTTTATTTTATAATTAACCAAAACATCTTGAAGAAGGAATTGGTATTTGACCTGCTGAAGAAAATTTGCCTGCAGTTTATAACTCCAACTGCCATCATCTTCAGGTATAAAACCATTTAACCAGAACTTTGCTCTTCTTACGGAAAAATAAGTTTGATTAATATAGTTATCCGAAAAACGATACTGCAGATAACCCTTCCAATTTATTTTTTGCTGAGCAAAAGAAGAGTTTATCAAAATGAAGACGGTAAGGATCATAAATAATTTTTTCATAGATATCTCACATAATTTTTGAAAGTTTTAATAATATCTGTGCTGCAAGTGCCCACATAATAAGACCAAGTCCGGCTTTAATCATTTTAGGTTTAACCCTCAAACTGAATCTTGCGCCAAGGTTTCCTCCTATGAGAACAGCAATGCCGGTTATTGCTATCAAAGGATAGTCTAAACGATGAGAAGTTGCATGTCCTATTATTCCAGCAAGAGCCGAGAATGATATGATCAAATGCGAAGAACCGGCTGCGGACTTCGTTGGGTATTTGAGAATGTATGTCATGAAAGGAACAATCAATATGCCGCCTCCGACTCCAAGTAATCCTGAAATGATCCCAACAGCAAAACTGAAAACTACAATTAGAACATACATTGATGTTGATAAGTGAGGCATTGGCTCTTCTTCGCTGCCCTTACCTTTTTCCCAATAGGTTAATATCATTCTCGCTCCGAGAATAAGCAAAAAGAGAACAAACAGCCATAATAAGATGTTTGAATTAACATATTTGGACATAACACCACCGGCAAAAGCGCCAGCGACAATGCCCGGTACAAACATAAAAGATGCTTTCATATCAATCATTTTATTCTTGTAAAAAATGTAACCCGCCGACATAGATGTGACTAAATTCAATACCAGGGAGGTAGATGTGGAAGTCAACACCGCGTAGCCAAGCAAAATCAACAGAGGAGAATAAACTGATCCACCGCCCTGACCAAACATCGAGAATATAAAAGCAAGCAGAAAAGAGAAAATGATTGCCATTAAGAGTACATTATTAATATTCATTTGATCGTTTCCTAAAGTTAATTTTATTTAATTATTTATTGTTAGTAATCAATTACTTACTTAAACATATAAAATTTTTTAATGTTTTAATGTTTTAATGTTTTTATGATTAAAGTATACATCCTTTTACAAAAGTTATCGGCATTTAGTCCGTTTTTATTCAATACAAATTCAATGTTGAATGTAATGGGTATTCCCATGTAAATAATAGCAACATCATCAGCATTAACAGATTTATCCCAAACACCTTCCGATATGCCATCCTTCACCATTTTAATTATGAGCTGCTTTTGTTCATATAGTATTTGATTCAATTTTTCTTTTAGTTCTTTGTCGCCAAGATGAGCAGCTTCCGAAAACAGAAGCATCGTAATACCTCTATTTTCTTTAAGGTACTTTACGTTTTGGCATAAGTATTTGAATAGTTTATCCTCTGCTTTTTCCGGTTTAAGAACAATATTTCTTAAAGATCCTATTAAATCATTAGCGACATCGTCCATAATTCCCTTGATAATGTCGCGCTTAGTCGGAAAATGGCGGAATATAGCTCCTTCAGAAAGTCCAATTCTTTTTGCCAGGTTTCTGGTAGAAATATTTTGCAGACCTTCATCTGCAATTATATCCAGAACAGCTCTTTTAATTTGCTCCTGCCGAACGTCTGTTGTCTCTCTTGACATTTTTTTCTTCATTTAATTAACAACGTAATCACTTACTTACTAATATAAAATATTTTTGTGTTATTGTCAAGTTAAATATTAATCAGAAAGCTTTTTTTATTTCGGAATATCAATTTAATTGTAAAAATATTTACCGCTATTGTTTAAGAAAACATTTGTAATTTTATTATCGCAAATTTTAAAAAATTAGATCCATAATAAAATTTAATGAAGCTTAGAGACTTACATCCTACTACAAAGCGGTTAGTTCTGGCACGAGCAGTCAGAAGTGTTGGTCAGGGGGCGCTTGTTGTGGATTTAGCCTTATATTTACATGCGCTGGGCTGGAACGGGTTTCATATAGGTTTGGTACTCAGTGCTGCAGGTTTATTTGGAGCAGTATTAAGCTTAGGGGTAGGGATAGCCAGCGATCGTATGCGCCGAAGACCATTTATACTAGTATACGAAAGTATTGTTTTTGTTTGCAGTATTGCCGCTCTTTTATCAGCACAGATTATAGTTTTAACAATTGTAATTATTGCTGCCGGCTTTGGTCGAGGAGCTAATGGAGCTGCGGGACCATTTTCTCCAGTTGAGCAGGCCTGGTTGGCAGAAGAGGTGCCTGCAATAAGACGAGGCTGGGTATACAGCTTAAACACAGCATTTGGATTTTTCGGTATGGGGTTGGGGGCACTACTTGCAATGCTGCCCGAATTCTTAAGCACTTGGTCAGCAAAAGGAAGCTCTGCATTAGCTGTACAGCCATATGCATATAGACCTCTTTTTATTATTGTTGCCGGTGCAACAATTGTAAATCTGTTAATAATTTTTAGGGCAAAGGAGCAATATAGAGGTCCGAGACAAATTATAAGATCTGATCAGATACTAGCAGAAAAGCAAATAAGGCATCAAGAAAATAAAATGTTAACCGGACTTGTGATTCTCAATTCATTTAATGGACTTGCAATAGGATTCACCGGACCGCTTATTTCCTACTGGTTTGCAATAAGATTTGGAGTTGGACCTGCCTCAATAGCGCCTATTATGGCTGCCACATTTTTTATCACCGGGTTCTCTTCAATTTTGACAGGAAGAATAAGCGATAAAATCGGAATTGTTAAATCTGTAGTTTGGGCAAGATTTTTTGGATTATTGTTATTGATTGCACTTCCTCTGATTCCATTTTTTTGGCTGGCATCTTTAGTATATTTTTTACGATCGGCTTTTAACAGAGGATCAGTAGGAGCCCGTCAGGCTTTAACAGTGGGATTAGTAAGAGATGAACGACGCGGATTAGCAACAAGTCTAAATGCCATGTCGATGCAAATACCTCAATCAGTAGGCCCGAGCATAGCCGGTTTACTTTTTAGCACAGGTCAATTAGAGCTTCCTTTCTATGTTGGGGCAATATTCCAGGGAATTTATCTTATAATGTACGGTAGATTCTTCCGAAATCAGAATAAGCCAGGCATGGAAAAAGAAGATCTCTCTTCATGATATACCTATATAATCAAACATTTAATGTTATTTGAATTACTCATCTCATCTGCCTATAATTTTAATTATATTTGCATAGATATTTAGAAAAATATGAGAGCACAATGTCCGAAAATCCAAATAATGAAATTCCTAAAGCTTATGATCCTTCCGTTGTAGAAGATAAGTGGTACGAATACTGGCTAAAAAATAACTTATTCCATTCCGAAGTAAATAATGAAAAAAAACCATATACAATAGTCATTCCTCCGCCGAATGTTACCGGAATTTTAACCATGGGACATATTCTGAATAATACAATTCAGGATATTTTTATTAGGACAAAAAGGATGCAGGGATACAATGCATGCTGGGTTCCGGGAACCGATCATGCCTCCATCGCTACAGAGACAAAAGTGACAAATTATCTTAAAGAATCCGGAATAAATAAGGATGAAATTGGAAGAGATAAGTTTTTAGAACATTGCTGGGAATGGACGAAAAAATATGGCGGAATTATCATTCAGCAATTAAAGAAACTTGGAGTTAGCTGTGATTGGGAGCGAGAGCGCTTTACCATGGACGATCATTATTATAAACAAGTATTAGAAGCTTTTGTAAAACTTTATAACGAAGGGAAAATTTACCGCGGTTATCGTATGGTAAATTGGTGTCCAGCATCTAAATCAGCCATTTCCGATGAAGAGGTTAACTATAGAACTGTAAACGGAAAGCTCTGGTTTTTCAAATACCGGATTGATGACAGTGAGGAATACATTACTGTCGCAACTACACGCCCGGAAACAATGCTCGGAGACACGGGTGTAGCAGTAAATCCAAACGATGAACGATACAAAAAATACATAGGAAAAACAGTAATTCTTCCTTTTACAGAAAGAGAAATTCCAATATTTGCCGATGAGTATGTTGATATGCAATTCGGTACAGGTGCTGTGAAGGTTACTCCCGCTCATGACATTAATGATTATGAAATGGGAAAGCGGCATAAACTGGAAGTAATAAATATTTTTAATGATAATGCATCTCTTAATCATAATGTGCCGGATGAATTCAGAGGATTGGACAGGTATGAAGCCCGAAAAAGGATTGTCGAGCGTTTAGAGGAGTATGGACTACTTTTAAAAGTTGAAGATTATCAAACAAAAATTGGATATTCAGAAAGAGGCGGAGTCCCGATAGAGCCTTATTTATCTGAACAATGGTTCATGAAAATGGACGAACTTGCTAAACCAGCGCTAGAAGTTGTAAAAGAAGGCAAAATAAAATTTCATCCCGATCATTGGGTAAAAACTTATGAACATTGGATGAGCGGTATCAGGGATTGGTGTATTTCAAGACAGTTATGGTGGGGACACAGGATTCCGGTATGGTATTGTATCGGAGATGATCATTGTAATCTTGAATGCAAGAATCCGATTGTATCAGTAGAAACGCCGGATAAATGCCCTCATTGCGGATCAAAGAATTTGAAGCAAGATGAGGATGTTCTTGATACATGGGCTTCAAGTTGGTTGTGGGCTTATGAAGTTTTTCGTACAGAGGCAGAGCAAGAATATTATTACCCTACAGATACTCTTGTCACGGCTCCGGATATAATATTCTTTTGGGTTGCCAGAATGATTATCGCCGGTCTTCATTTCAAAAATGATATCCCGTTTAAAGATGTTTATTTTACAAGTATTATCAGAGATTTGCAGGGAAGGAAAATGAGCAAGTCCCTCGGTAATTCTCCTGACCCTCTCGATGTTATTTCAGAATATGGAGCTGACGCATTAAGATTTACGGTAATTTATTTAGCACCATTAGGTCAGGACGTATTGTTTAGCTCAGAAAAATGTGAGCTAGGAAGGAATTTTGCTAATAAACTTTGGAATGCCGGAAGATTTCTTTTAATGAACGCAGAAAAAATAACGATAAGAAAAGACCTTATAAGCAAGCATCTTGATTTTTCCGATGAGTGGATATATTCAAGACTAAATCAAACATTACAAAGCATGAATCATGCAATGGACAGTTTTGAAATTAATAATGCTATAAAATTTATATATTCATTCGCATGGAATGATTTCTGTGATTGGTATATCGAGCTTGCAAAAAACAGGCTTTATGCAGAGGATGAAGAAATAAAATCTTCTGTACTAACCAGAGCGCTTTCGGTTTTCGAAAATCTTTTAAAAATAATTCAACCTTTTATGCCTTTCATAACTGAGGAATTATGGCAATTAATAGATAAAAGGAAAAGCGGCGAAAGCATTTCAACTGCTGAATATCCTGTGCTAAACAAATCTTTGATTAATTTACCTGCTGAAATGGAGATGGAATTTGTGCAGGAAATTATTACCGCTATTAGAAACATACGCGGAGAGATGAACATCGCACCATCAAAATTTATTACGGTATATTTGAAATCGAAGAATGTCGCCGGCTATCAAATTGAATATATAAAGAAACTTGCCCGTATCGATGAAATAGTTGTTGATTCAAATTTGAGTAAACCAAAGGCAAGTGCATCAGCTGTAATTAATAATTGCGAGATATATATTCCACTTGAAGGATTGATAGACCTTGAAGTTGAAAAAAGCAGACTTCAAAAAGAGATCTCTAGATTAGAAAATTCTCTAATTGGAATCGAGAAAAAACTATCAAATGAAAAATTTATTTCAAACGCCGCAAAAGATGTTGTAGAGCGCGAGCGCGCCAAACAAATAGACTGGCAGAATAACCTGCATAAACTAAATGAAATTCTTTTAAATTTAAGCTAAGCATAAATAAATTTTTAGGTAAGGATATTAAAACAATACTGATAAAATAAAAATGAAGAAATTATTACTGATTTTAGGTTTATTTATAATTCTAAATTTTAGTTTAAAGGCTCAATCTACGGGTGGAAAAGAATATGGATTCGGTGTAATGCTTGGTGACCCGACAGGACTAACATTAAAATATTGGAAAACTCAGATAAATGCTTTTGTCTTTGATATAGGCACATCATACTTCGGAAATCCAAGATTAAATGCAGATTATCTATGGCATTTTGATGCCTTTAATTCAAGCATTGCTAATTTATATGCTGGTCCAGGCGTAGCTCTAGGTTTTGGTAATAGCGGAGGTTTTTGGAATAAAAATTTTCGCAGTGATAAAAATGCAGCATTGGGAGTAAGAGGAGTTTTTGGAGTTGATATTTTACCAAGACAAACACCTTTGGAAGTATTTATTGAAGCAGGTGTTCTGGTAGGTTTGACTCCGGATTTTGGATCTGGCTTAGACGGAGCAATAGGAATAAGATATTATCCCTAAAATTTACTATTTATAAACATTATATCTAAAGGCGATTGTTGGTTCGCCCTCTTATTTTGACCCGCTTATCATTATTTATCACCGTTAATAATAATAAATCTATCAATTTAACCGACTTAAATTAATTTGCCGCTAGAATATAATTGCTTTTTTTTAATACTTTTTTTTTAAGTATTATATTATAATCCGGGGCTACCCCGGCATAATCATACATAGCAATCCAATAGGAATTGGGCTATAGAATTAAAATATGAAAATGAATGCTTTAGATCTGAGCTGGCTTAGCGTTTCCAAAAAGGGCACTGCTTCAGGAAGTTTGACCAAAAGTGAAATGTTATCTAACAGAAAACGAGCTTACTGGATTAGTCAGATTTCCGGATGGGCATTTTTTGCACTTTTAAATATAACAGCCATTTCATCTTTCGATAAATTTTCATGGCAAAAATTAATACTAATATTTTATCTCAGTTTAACAGGAGTTTCATTCACTCATATTTTAAGACAAATAATCAAAAAAAACGGCTGGTTAAATTATCCTTTAAAAATAATGGCACCGCGGGTTCTATCCGCATGTATTATAATTGGTGCGTCAATGTTTGTATTATATATAACTGCTAATATTGAGTCGGGATTAATAAAGGGCGGAGAATTTAAGATTGGTCCTCCTTTAATGGGAATTGTTAATCTAAGCAGTATGGTATTATTGTGGGCTTTAATATATTTTTCCGTTCATTTTTTTGAGAATTATAAACGTGTTGAAATTGAATCGTTAGTATGGGAAGCAGCGGTTAAAGATTTTGAGCTTAAAACTTTGAAATCACAACTTAACCCTCATTTTATTTTTAATGCTTTGAATAGCATAAGAGCCTTAGTTAATGAAGAACCCTCAAGCGCACAAACGGCAGTTACAAATCTTTCCAATATTTTAAGATATACACTTAAGATGGAACGAACTGAGACTGTATCGCTTGAAGAAGAAATGCAAGCTGTTGAAGATTATCTTGCGCTTGAAGCAATACGATTTGAAGAACGATTAAAATACAAAATTGAGATCGATCCGAATACTGCAAAGATTGAAATCCCGCCACTTATGATACAAACATTGGTTGAAAACGGCATCAAACACGGAATATCAAAAATTACTGAAGGCGGTAACATTCATATTTATACAATGCTGGAAAATTCAAAACTTCATATCATAATAAAAAATAGCGGTACTCTTGATGAGAAATCACTTCAAGTTTCCCGCGGGTTCGGGATAAGCAACACAAAGCATCGGCTTCATTTAATATACAATGATGAAGCTGTTTTTTCTATTAAAAACACATCTAAAAATGAAGTAACAGCAGAAATAATAATTCCATTAGGAGACGAAAATGAGAGCTATAATAATTGATGACGAAAGATTAGCCAGAGTAGAGTTAAGGAGATTGCTTTCGCCTTATAAGGAAATTAATATTGTAGGAGAGGCAGTTAATGTCGAAGATGCAATAAGTAAAATTTCTGATTTGAAACCCGATTTAATCTTTTTAGATATTCAAATGCCGGGTAAAAACGGTTTTGAACTTTTGGAAGAGTTAGATAGTGTTCCGACTGTTATATTCACAACTGCTTATGATGAATATGCCCTTAAAGCTTTTGAATATAATGCAATGGATTATCTTCTAAAACCTATTGAGCCAAAAAGACTTGAAGCTACTATAAAAAAAATAATTGAAATAAACAGGAAAAATATTACAGATGAGTCGGAGCACCCGATATTAGCGGAAGATGATCAAGTATTTGTTAAGGACGGAGAAAGGTGCTGGTTTGTTAAATTATCTACTGTCAGATTATTTGAGTCCGAGGGAAACTATGTAAGACTTTACTTTGATGATTTTAAACCTTTAATTCTTCGAACTTTGAATTATCTTGACGAAAGATTAGACAGCAGAACATTTTTTAGAGCTAACCGCAAGCACATAATTAATTTAAAGTTTATTGAGAATATTGAGCCATGGATGAACGGCGGATTGCTGGTAAAATTAAAAGGCGGAGTCAAAATAGAGGTTTCAAGAAGACAAGCAATTAAATTTAAAGATATGCTTAGCTTATAAGATCCGCCATTAACTTTTAATTAAATAATTCCCAGGATATTCCAAAACGAATACTCCTTCCGGGCATGGGATAATAGGGAATAATATAATATTGTCTGTTAAGTAAATTTTCCCATGTAAAATAAACCATTGCCACTTTTCTAATTTCACCCGATAAGGTATAATCGATTTTTAAAGATGAAGGTACCTTTATGTTTGATTGTCCGATTAATTCGCCATTGTAATAAGCAATAAAGCCTGTTTTCAAATTTAGATTCGAGGCAAATAAAATATCTTTGTAAAAAACCCCTAAAGTAAACGATGTTTGAGGTAATTCATAAAGCAATGATGGTGAATTTTCCTGCCGATAAAATGAGACAGCAGTTTCAAAATAAATATTCCAAATATTATAATTAACATTTATTCCCAACCCCTGAAGATTTGCAACATAGATATAATTACTTATAAAGGGGTAATTATTATTAATAAAATTGTTTCTTTTGAAATAATCCAATCTCAGAAATAAATTTTCTAAAGTAAATTGAGCAGCCGCCTCAAAATTGTTTATATAATTTTTTGAAATTTCTGTTTGATAATTTGAATATCCCAGATAAAACCTCAGATTATGTATTGGCATATAGGAAAGGTCAAAACCGTAACCGCCATAATTTATTGCATTAGTCTGCAAATTATCAGAAAGTGACCTATCAGAATATTTAATAAATACGCTAGGAGATAATGTGCTGTCTAAAATAGTTGTTGTTAAAACTGAAGATAAGGATAATACTTTATCTCTGAATGATGGTGTACTTAGAATATTATAATTAATAAATTGATTATTATATCCGGTTGATTCATAAATACCGTTTATTGATAAATTAAAGATACTCTCATTAAAATCTTGTCTTGCGGAAATACCTAAAGTATTATTTTTATTTTCGTCCTGAAGATTCAAAGTATCTGAAGGATCAGTAGTGTTATTTTGATTAAATTTATAATAAATGTTTACATCGGTAAAAGAACTTGCAGAATAACTACTTAAAAGTCTTAGATTAAAATAATGTGTCTTTATACTTAAATGCTTATATGGAGAAATAACCGGAGCTAAAGAATAATCATATAGAGCAGTATTAATATTAGCACCTGATTTTACTAAGCTGTCATAATTTACGCCTCCGCTCAAACCAATTTCCGAATGAACGAAATTATATGATGCAATCAAATTAAAATTATCTGAAATAAAATATTTTAGGTTAAGATTAACTTGCCAATCGCTATAGCCGGTATTAGAAAAAACACTGTCTAATTTTCTATTTGTCACATCCAAAGAAAGATTAATCCTCTTATAAAAATTATCGCTGAATAAGAAATCCACCAGTGCCTCGCCGTTTGCACCCTGATAATACTTTATTTTTGAATAAGGTTTATTCATATAAATATTACGAGAAATAAAATTTACGGATGCAGAGTTATTAAAATCACCGTAAAGGAATCCTCTCGGGGAAGGTATAATTTCAATCGAATCAATTGATTCAGTTTGAATTTCATTTAAATCAAATTGATTCGGGAACCGATCGTTCTGCAAAATACCGTCAACGAAATAACTTACACCCCAGAAACCAAGTCCATAAAAAAGAGATTCGTTTGGTTGTCCGATTGAGCCAAAGTCGCGTGTAAAGTTTAAGCTAAAAGATTTAAATAAATCTCCCGCATAACGGTAATCAATTCGGTCAAATGTGGTTCTATTGATAAAATTGCTGTTAGAATCAAATGGTTTTTGATAAATTATAAAGGCAGTATCCGGTTTTTGAATTATTTTTGAAGTATCATTAACAGAAAGAGAATCGGTAATTTTATTTTTTACAGAATCTTTCGGCATTAAAACTTTAAGAGTATCTTTTGATTGAGCCTGTAAAGCTATGTATGATGATAAAAATAAAAGGAGGAAAATTTTCATTTATTAAAGAAACTATCTCTCTTTCGTTTAAAATTTGAATATGAAAATAAATAATAAAACACTAAGCTACAAAGGTATTGCTGAAGAGGTAAAAATTTATAAACTATATTCTAAGTGACTTTTAATAAAATTAAAGTCTTCTTTTTTATTCATATTGAAGAAAATATCTTTTTTATAGAACGGTACTTTTTCTGCGTCTATTATTTCAGCTCCGACTAAATCTATTAATCCCAGCACTTTACATCCTCTTTTTTTTTGTTCGGGATTTCCCTCATCGGAATTTATTTGGTTCGATAATATTTCCGATGCATAAGGGATACAATCTTTATTATAAAGCCCGCATAGCTGCTGAATAAATCCGTCTGCTTTAGCAACAGTTATTAACTTATCCGTTTTATAAGAAACAAGATAGCTGATCATTTGGGCTGTCATAAGCGGGATATCGCACGAAATAACAAAGTTTTTTTTTGTGGTTGAATGAGTCAAGCCGGAATGAATTCCAGCCAGCGGTCCCATTCTAAAGAAAATATCCTTAAAGATTTTTATCTCAAGGAACTGATATTCTTCAGGATTGTTCGTAATTAAGATGACATCAGGGAATAGAGACTGCATTAAATCCCGCACAGATTCAATAATCGATTTATTGCCAATTTTCAGCAAAGATTTATTTTCACCCATACGGGTACTTTTACCGCCAGACAAAATTATGCCGGTTATATCATCAAACATTCTACCAAATCTCCTTTTGACAGATTATGCTTTTCTTCTTCAACAATAATTAAGCAATTTGCTTTCCCCATTTCGGCTAGATTACCGGAAGATTGTGATCCCATTTTTTTTACATAATATTTCCCGTCATCATTGTAGCGATAAATTCCTCTCATAAAATGGCGTTTATTATCTGCTTTTTTCAAATCATCCTCTAGTAATGCTAAAAAATTTTGCGTTTTAGGTAAATCAAAAAGTTTTTGAATACTTTGTTGTACAAACAACTTAAAGTTTACCAAGCTAGAGACAGGATTTCCGGGTAATCCGAATACTAATGTTTTTATATCACCTTGAAAATAAGTACCGAACAAAAGAGGTTTGCCAGGTTTAATATTTATTTGCCAGAGCTTTGTATCCACACCAAGTTCTTCAAAAACTTCTTTGACATAATCATACTTACCGAAAGAAACACCTCCGGTAGTAATAACTAAATCCAAATCACTTTCAAAAGCCCATTTTAGTCTATCCTCTAATAGCCGCTTATCATCCTTAGCAATACCGAAATTAACCGAATGCATATTCATTTCTCTAATCGCGCTTATAATTGCATATAAATTTGAACATCGTATTTTATCGCCGGAAGGCGTCTCGTGAATATCGACCAGTTCATTGCCGGTTGCCAGTACGCCAATTTTTAAACGCTTATAAACTTTTAAGGTTGAACGCCCGCAAGCCGCAGCTACGGCAATATGATGAGGTCTTAATAAGGTATTTTTATTTAATGCAATTTTATTTTGGAAAAGGTCTTCGCCGAGTCTTCTGATATTTAGCGCTTTTGCATACCGGGCTGATTCTTTCAAGTAAGCAAAATCATTTTTAATTTCGATATCTTCTAAAGGAATAACCGTATCACAACCGGGAGGCAATTTACTGCCCGTCATAATACTAATGGCAGAAAATTCATCAAGACTTATATTTTGGAAATTACCTGCCGGTATTTCACCGATTATTTTCCAATGATTTATATCTTTATTAAATTTTATTGCAAATCCATCCATAGCCGAATTATCAAACGGAGGAAGATTGATATCGGAATATATATCCTCAGCTAATATTCGGTTTATAGAATTTAAAAGGTCAATTTGTTCGGTTTTTAAACTTAACTTATTGAACTCACTTTGAATTATTTTTACCGCTTCACTATAGTTTATCATATACTTGATTTTATTATATAATTTTTAGTCAACTACGACTTCATCGCCATTGAAAATTTTGCCCGGTTTAATAACCTTTGCGAAAATTCCTTCCTTCGGCATTATACAGTCACCAATTTTAACAAAAATAGCACATTTTGAATGGCATTCTTTTCCGATTTGGGTAATTTCTAGGACAGCATCATGTCCGATTTTAATTTGAGAACCGATTTGCAGATGAGGAATATCTATAAATTCAGTAGTTATATTTTCAGCAAAAGCGCCCGGGCGTAATTTGGGAAGTCCAGCTTTTCGCATTTTTTCAATACTTTCCAAAGCAAGGAAGCTTACCTGTCTATGCCAATTTCCGGCGTGTGCATCACCTTCAATTCCGTAATTTTCAATCAGGTCTGCAAAAGGGACATTTGTTTTAGGAATTCCTCTTTTTTTGCTAATTGAGATTGCCACAATTTTTCCAAATGCAATCTTTTTATTTTTATCTTCTAAAATATCAATTTGGTTTAATGTTGATTCCATAACTTACCATTTATTTCGTATTATATTATTATTTAGCTTGATAATTACCACTTTTACCGCCTGTTTTAGAAAGTAATTTTATATTAGATATTAAGATTGATTTATCAAGTGCTTTACACATATCATAAACTGTCAAAGCTGCAACTGAGGCGGCAGTTAAGGCTTCCATTTCAATTCCGGTTTTTGCTTTTGTTTTAGCGAATGAGATTATTTCGACTGATTTAGATAAATCATTTAATTTCAATTCAACATTGACTTTTGAAATCAAGATATTATGGCAAAGAGGAATAAGTTCAAATGTTCTTTTTGCTGCCTGTATGCCCGCAAACTTTGATATCGCAAGAACATCGCCTTTTTCAATCTCATTTTCTTTTATTTGACGATATACATCTTCCGATACAAAAACCTCAGCAAACGCCGAAGCAGTTCTTACAGTATCATCTTTTGAAGAAACATCCACCATTTCGGCTTTTCCTTTGGAATTAATATGTGATAATTTTTTCATTTTATCCGCCGATGCTTAACATATTATTTTCATGAAGACTGAGAAGCTCCTCAATTTCGGGATGAACAATGGGCTTAAATTGTAATGACTTTTCGATCATGCTGCAAATATCTTCATCTGAATATTCAGGGTTACAAAGTATTTCTTTAAATCTCAGTTCATTATTGCCGTTTGAAAATAAACATAATTTCATTCTGCCTTCAGAATCAATTCTTAAACGGTTGCAAGTACTGCAAAAGTGATTTGAAATTGAGCTTATAAAGCTTACAATTCCGGAATGCCCTTCGATAGAAAAATCTTTTGCAACGAGATTTCTAGTTCCGGTTAATTCTTTTAGAACATATTGAGATTCCACTATATTTTTTATTTCATCATAGCTGATAAATTCATTCTGATTCCAGTTGTTATTTCCGAATGGCATAAACTCAATAAATCTTACATTAATATTTGTATCTTTTATGAAATCGACAAAATTAATTATTTCATCGTCATTTACATTTTTCATTACAACTACATTTATTTTTAAAGGATTGAATCCTAATTTTATTGCCTTACTGACAGCCTTTAAAACAGAATCCAAGTTATCTTTGCCTGTAATGTATTTAAAACGTTCTGGTTTAAGTGAATCCAGACTAATATTTAGTTTATCTAAACCAAGTTCTTTTAATTCCGGAAGTATTTCTTCCAGCAATGTACCGTTTGTAGTTAGTCCGGTAGTAAACCCAAATTGTTTTTTTAATAAATAAACATTCTTGAAAAAATTTATGACACCTTTTCTAACAAGCGGCTCACCTCCGGTAAAACGAATTTTTTTTACTCCTAGTTTTCCCGTAAAAATAGATATCAATCTTAGCAGTTCATCATAAGATAAAAGCTCATCCCGTTGTAGTTTTGTGATATAATTTTTTGCAGGATTACAATAAATGCAATTAAGATTACATTTATCTGTTAGTGATATTCTCAGATAATCATGAACTCTATTGAAATTATCAGTTAATGTCTGCATTTTTTATTACTTAAGATCATTTAATTAATTTTGTTTATCCAGAACGTCATCAATCCAGCTTAGAGCAGCCATCATCGAAGGTAACCCGATTGTCGGCAGGGCAAGAAGAACTGCGTGAACCATTTCATCTTTAGTCACACCGGCATCAATTGCTTTTCTTACATGAGAATGGAAGCCGCCTTCCAATCTAGCGCCTGCTGAAATTCCTAATTTTACTAAAGCTCTGGTTTTTGCATCAAGTGGACCTGCTTGATGAACAGCTTCCCCTAAAGTTTCATAAGCTGCCGCAACCTGAGGAAAATCATCTTTAAATTTTTTAAATCTTTTCGGTACTGCCATTTTTTTCTCCTTTGAATAATTTATATGTAATTATATTTTCTCTTTTTTTAAGTATATGCTAACTATTGGAAAATCTGATATTAAAAATATCAAGATTAAAATCAATATTATAGTCAATTCATAACATAATTTGTTATATGAAAATCATCACCATTATTTAATTCCACTTAGGCAACAAACATTTTGAGCTTATTTTCGGCATTTTCCCTGAATCCAAAAAAATCTTTATTTGTTTAGATTGAGGTTCATGGCAAGTCAAGCAAGCGCCAACGGTAAGAATATTTTCTTGCTCTTGAATATTAAAGGGTCTAACATTTGTTCTTGTTGCTAAATAATTTTTTCTTGTCTTTAGAAATCCAATCCATGCATCTTCCGGCAATCCGTCATATTTACTTATTTGATATTTAGGAGTAAAAACCCATTTGCCAAAATTTTTATATTTAACAAACTCAAGTTTACCGTCACCATACCCAAGCGCTTCGGGATTGTTATGGCACGAAATACAGCTTCTGCTTTCCTTCACAATAGTATGTGAAAATGAAGGAGCAAATAATCTATGGAATATAACATCTTTATTCTTTGTCGAAGCAGGATTTATGTTTTTCTTTTGAATAGTTAAAATCATCCCAGGAATGAAGGTATCTATATTTTCTGTTTGTATGCCATTTTTATCTTTTGAAATTCTTATTCCTAAAACCGGCGGTTCAGCTAAATAATCAGATGGGTTTTCTAACCAGCTGCCTTTTACTTCCTTTTTTTCGAGTAAGTCAAATGAAGAATCCTTAGGAGCATATTCGGTATGGCATCCGACGCATTGAGGCGACCATGAAGTATGGCAGCTCTTACACGAAAGATTTTTATGGCCAAGTCCTTCGCTGCATGCTAAAGAAGGCGGCTTTAACGGAAGGACTGAATTCCCGTTCTTTAGAATTAATTCAGCTACTCCTTTATCATTTATATAAGTGTTAACCAGAGGGAATCCGGTTTTATGTTCAATCAAAAATTGGCGGTTCTTTTGAGTGTACCCTCTAAGAAGAATGATTTTTGCCGATTCCGCATCTGCTTGACCGGAATTGATTGTTTGCGGTTTTTCATTAAAATGACAATCTGTACAGCTGACTTTTTCCTGATCTTCTTCATGTAAATAATAACTCCCGTCGCCCATTATTTCATGAGATGAGTGGCAATCAATGCAATCCATCCCTTTTTGATGATGAACATCCTGCGGAGCTTTTTCGAATACCCTGCCGTCATCAAGAATTCTATAACCTGAGGTATCTTTTATATCTTGCTGCTGAAGTAAAGTTTCACGCCAGCCTTCATAATTAGTAGAGATCCTACCAGAACGACTATGGCATCCAAAGCAATGATCGGCAGTAATATTTATTGTTAAAGAAGGGTGAATAAAAGAAGAATCAAATATCGAAGAAGAAAGTTTTTGATATTTCGATAGCGAGGACAATGCCTCTTTGTTATAATTCAAATGGCATGCATTACAGCCGCCGCCTCTGGAAAGTTGATTAATAGGTCCAAGGTCTGTTTTACTAGCTCCCAAATGGCATGAAGCGCAAAGATTCCTCAAATGCGTATCTGCGTTAGAATGTCCAATTTCATTAATAAAATGAAGCTTATTCAAGTTATTTGATTCGCCAAAAACATATTGATCTACGCTTACTATTCCTGTTAATGTAGTCATTATTGTTTTATTTACGCGATTTACAATATCGACGTGACAATTTTGTGATCCGCAGGTTTGTCCTGCTTCGGTTAGATTGCCGGGAATTAAGAACATCCCCCGATGTGCATAAATTTTATCAAGTGTATATGGGTTTCCTGAATGGCATGAGACACAACCAATTGCCTCGGGATTGTGAGAAGGTGACAGCCCCTTAATATTTTGATGGCAATAAAGACAACCCTCTCGTCTTCCAAGTATTGATGGAATGATACTTTTTTTAAGATCGATGTCGGAAATTCCTTGAATATTATCAAAAGGTTCAAATTGTAAAGACGTTAGTGATGGATTTTTCCAGGGTAATGTAAATTCCCAGTTTTCCCCTCTAAAGAAAAAACCTATTATAATTAATAATAAATAAAAAATGAGCGATGCTAATAATATGCGTTTTACAATTATTGATAATCCGTTTGAAAATTTTGGCAAGTAAGCTATTACAATTATATATGCTAAAATTATTATGATAATGGTTACAGGATATGAAAGCCAATGCAGAATTTCCTGCATCCCAAGAAAATACCAAGGTCCTTTCATAATTGGATTAAGACCGTCATGTAAGCCAGGAGGAAAAATGTAACCAATTAAAATCAGTAAAGGCATTAAGTATAAAATTAATTTTAATTTCGCCCAAAATGTTTTTGAATGTTCAATAATTATAAACAATAGAAAAATCGTTGCAGTAGCAATATGTTGAACATATATAATTTGATAATCATTTTCGGTACCAAGAAAAGAAATTGACAACTCTTTTCCTATATACGGAATTAAGTCAATCAGGGAAGTAATAATTCTCTTTGCCTGAATTGCGTCGGCATCTCCTTTTATAATAAAACCGGATAGCATGACAAAGAATATTACGATCAGAGAAAATGTTAATCTCAGCCAAACTCCTGTAGCGAGCTCTTTTTCATTTGATTTTTTTAGATGATCATATATATGAAGGATTGAAAAAATCAAAAATAATTGTGCACTCCAGTAGTGAATATTTCTAAAGAATACTCCTCCAGGATTAGTGAGCAGCATATAGCTAATAGAATCTAAAGGATTTTTTATATCAAAAGGAATGGCAAGAAAAATTCCGGTTACAGCAGTTATAATAAATGCAGCGAATGAAATTTGTCCAAAGGTAAAGTTAAATACCTTCGCATATTTGTTAGAAAGATCTTCATTCTTATGTTTATTAAACTTGAACATTAACCGTGATTTCTCCGGTTTGAGCATTTATTTGAAACGGTAAACTTTTCAGCGCTTTTCCAGCCGGTCCTTTAATAACTGTTCCGTCAAAGGCATATTGTGACCCATGACAAGGACAAACTAATGTATTACCATTTGACTCATTTATTTTACACCCAAGATGAGTACATTTTGATGAAAGTATTTTTATACCCTTATTATTTTTTGATACTATGACAGAATCATAATATGATATACCCTCGGGGATATTTGCCGGAATTATTATCTTTTCAAATTTTTCCTCTCTCAACAAAGACTGCTTTGATGTAGAAAACCAAATTCCGGCTAGTGGTATTAAAGACACAAAACCGATACGCCGGAAAAAGTTTTTCCGTGAAATTTTCTTCCCGGAAGGACTTTCATCAGATTTTTCAAACTTATTTATTTTTTGGTATAAACTCATAAAATTATCATCATTTTTAATTAAATTTAAGCAAGCTCGTTATTTTGATCAAAAAATTGTCAATTTTCGGTCTAATAATTGATATTTATAAATATCAATTAATCTGCCATAAAGATATCCTTATGAAACTCAAATAAGACGATGTTTATTGGATGATTAATTTCCAAAGGCAAGAATTATATTATTGTGGTTTCTACTAATCGGGAATTCACAATTTTTAAATTAATAGGAATTAATATGAAGATTTTGAAATTTATTTTAGTTTTTTTGGTATTTTTTACTAATACTTATGCTCAAATTACATTGGCTGTTGCGGCAAATGTCCAATTTGCCATACAAGAATTAAAAAATGAATTTAAGAAGGAAACCGGGATAGATGCCTCAATAATTATTGGTTCTTCAGGACAATTTACTGCCCAAATAAAGGAAGGCGCGCCATATGATATTTTTATTTCCGCCGATATGAAATATCCAAATTCTTTATATCAATCGAAACTCGCAGTCAGCACCCCAAAAGTATATGCTTCGGGATCTTTAGTAATTTGGAGTTTAAAAAAAGGTGTAAAGTTAGACAAAAAATTAAAATTTTTACTTTCGGGCAACATAAAAAGAATTGCAATTGCCAATCCGGCAATCGCCCCTTATGGGGAGGCAACAATTGAAGTTTTGAAACATTATAAAATTTATGATAAGATAAAAAATAAATTAGTTTATGGTGAAAGTATTTCTCCGACAAATCAATTTATTGTATCCGGCGCAGCAGATGCGGGATTTACAGCAAAGTCCGTTGTAGTATCTCCGCAAATGAAGGGGAAAGGAGTTTGGATGGAAATAGATCCTTCAGTTTATTCTCCTATCGAACAAGGATGTGTTATTTTAAAATATGGAATTGATCATCATAAAAATGAATCTATCCGGTTCTATAATTTTTTGTTTTCTCAAAAAGCAAAAAATATTTTAAGAAATTTTGGCTATCAGATTAAAGGAGAATAATGAACTGCCTAGACGGTCAAATTATTAATTTAATCAGCGATAATAATATGACTATTATCGATTTAAATGTAAGCGGCAGTTCACTTAAAACAATTATTATTGAGACACCTGATTCGGCTTCTTTTTTGAAAATAGGCAACCACTTAAATATTATGTTCAAAGAAACCGAAGTTAATTTAGCTAAAGATTTTATAGGTAAAATTAGTTTGCAAAATAGATTGAATTGTTCCGTCAAAAACATAAACAAGGGGAAGTTATTAAGTCAGATTAATCTTAATTTTCATTCCAACGATATTTCGGCTATAATTACAACCTGTGATGCTGAGAGTCTGGAATTAAAGGAAAATGACACAGTTATTGCTTTAATAAAGTCGACAGAAATAATGGTTGCTCCCAAATGATAGATTTTCAACCTTTAATATTAAGTCTTGAACTTGCTCTGATAACCACCGTTATTTTATTTTTCTTTTCCGTGCCGCTTGCTTATATAATATCCGAAAATAATTTTAAGCTGAAACCGTTTGTATCGGCTATAGTTAGCATGCCGCTTGTACTTCCTCCTACAGTATTGGGATTTTATTTGCTTATTTCATTTTCTCCAAATCATTTTCCCGGAAACTTATTGGATAAATATTTTAACATTCAGCTTATTTTTTCATTTGAAGGATTAGTATTAGCATCAATGATTTACAGCTTACCTTTTATGATCAACCCAATTCAAGCCGGATTTGAGAGTTTACCGTCATCATTAAAAGAAGCATCTTATACACTAGGTAAATCAAAATTACAAACTCTTATAAAAGTATTACTGCCTAATATAAAATCATCATTACTAACCGGGATAGTTTTGAGTTTCGCTCACACTATTGGTGAGTTCGGAATTGTATTAATGATAGGCGGAAATATTCCCGGTAGAACAAGAGTTGCTGCCTTAGCCATTTATGATCAAGTGGAATCGCTTAATTATCATAATGCAAATTTTTATTCACTGATACTTTTCATTGTAACATTTTTAATCCTGTTAACTGTATATATTATTAATGGCAAATATCTAAAACTAGGCAGATTATGATACTGCTTTCCTTATATAAGCTTTTAAAAACAGCAGACGGTGATTTGCCGCTAGATATAAATCTTCAAATTAATGAAGGTGACTTTATTACAATAGAAGGACATTCCGGAGCTGGTAAGACAACATTATTAAGACTAATTGCAGGCTTAATTAAACCAGAAAAAGGCATTATAAAAGTTAATGATGTTGAATGGTTTAATGCGGATAAAAAAATTTTTTTGTCTCCGCAAAAAAGAAAAGTTGGCTTTGTATTTCAAGATTATTCCTTGTTCCCAAATATGACTGTTCTCCAAAATATTGAATTCGCGTCTGAGGATAAAAAAGATACCGCTCATCTAAAAGAAATAATTGAGATTATGGAACTTGAAATGTTTAAGGATCGATATCCTGAAACTTTATCAGGCGGCCAAAAGCAACGGGTAGCACTGGCAAGAGCTATTGCGCGTCGTCCGAATATTCTGCTTTTAGATGAACCTCTTTCGGCACTTGATTCAGAAATAAGATTAAAATTACAGGACTTCATATTAAAAGTCCACAGAAAATTAAATTTGACAACAATAATGGTCAGTCATGATCTTTCAGAAATATTTAAAATGTCTAATAAAGTCATAAGAATAAAAAAGGGAAAGGTAATCAGCCAAGGAGATGCACCGAATGTTTTTAATCAAGAATATATAAGTGGGAAGTTCCGATTTACGGGTGATATTTTAAGTATCGAAAATACAGATGTCGTAAATATAGTGATTGTTCTTGTAGGAAATAACATTGTTAAAATTATTGCAACCGCACAAGAATCGGAATCATTAAAACCCGGCGATAAAGTAATGATTGTCTCCAAAGCGTTTAATCCGTTGATTATAAAATTACAAAAAGATTAGTCACATTAATAAATCTACCCAAAAATAGTAACGATAACCATTTTTATTTACCAAACAGAAATATAAGAGGTCGTTCTAAGCGTTTTGCCCATGCAGCTTCATTATGCGCTGCATTCGGGGCATAGAAATAATCGATATCTTTCCCAATCAAATATTTTTTCGCTGATAAAGCGCAAAACATATTTTGTCCTTCTATCAAACCGTCTTCACCGTGATCGATATAAATTTTAATCTCTTTTTTCGCACCATTGTGTTTCTTAACCATTTTAATTGCTTTTTCAGAATCATAATAAAAAGAACTTGACATACAAGCAGCTTTATTAAATATTGCGGGATAGTTCCAAGCGATTAGAAAGGAGATTAGACCTCCCATTGAAGATCCCATAACGGCAGCCTCATTTATTTCAGTTCTATAATTTAAGTCAATAAATTCTTTAAGTTCTCCGGAAACAAATTTCATATATTTTATTCCGGTTTTGCCGAGACTATATTCTCTTAATCTGTCCGCTGTATTATAAATACCGACTATAATTATTTCTTCAAGCATATTATCTTTAATTAACCTTGAGGCAGTTTCGTCAACTTGCCAATCAAATCCTGAGAAAGAAGTATCCGGATTCATAATATTTTGACCGTCATGCATATATAGTACTGGATATTTTTTCTCTTTATTTTTATAGTATGAAGGAGGAAGCCACACAAGAATAGTGCGTTTATTCTTTAATATTTCAGAATAAAACTCATTATAGTAGATGACTTTTCCGATAATTTTATTTCTGCCTAAATTTTCTTTTATTTTCTTCATAATTCTATATACTTATTTTGCGGTAAAAATAAAAACAAACTTTGTTTAATGGAAATATTTTAAGTAAATATAAAATTTAATGGATTATTGTCCATTTTTTATCGATTTTTGAAATGTGAAAATTTTCCCATTTGGAGTAATATTGTGGCAATTATAAAACCTTTCCCTGGCTTTTC
>JAJYOQ010000255.1 GCA_021796135.1 Bacteroidota bacterium | reverse complement strand
TGGCTATGCTGTCACAGAGAATTGTATAAGAAGTATTAGACCTTTATATGAGGAATTAAAGTGCGTTCAGAGTGCATTCACAGTGTATTCAGAGTGCATTCAAATAGTCATTTTGATTTGATTTCCCTTTTGAGGTTCTTTAGAAGAACTAATTCTTATAACTTTTTGAAATAATATGAAGTAAAGAAAAGAATTAAAAATTGCTTGCATCTCAATTAATTTTAAATAATTTTATTAAATAAAAAATCCATCATAAGGCTGGCTCTTATATACAGCCGTTTCAGTAATATACACCCGGTTGCCCCAAAAAAGATGGGTGATGTAAGGTGCATAGATTTGGCGTGGATGATGCTTTTGGATATGATTCATCACCGCGGACAATTTTCTATTTATCTGAGAATGGCAGGTGGAAAAGTTCCGTCGATATATGGACCTTCCGCTGATGAGCCGTGGATGTAATTTATAAATAATTTTCAATCAGGTTAAATATCCTGTCAACGGGTATAGCCTTGCCATTAAAGCATAAAATCTTTGCAAAGATTATGTTATGCTAGATGAACCATTTTTGTTTTATAGTAACCTGGCGGATCTTTTTTTTATGCATAAAGCGACTTATTAATTCTTTTTTTATATGCATTTCACAATTTTCATTTATAGATAAATATTAGTTTATGCGACGATTATTACTGATTTTTATTATTATCCCTTTGTTTAATATTACTGCACAAAGTTTAAGCAGCAACCTTAGCAAAGTTGCTGCAGATTATGCGAAACTATATTTGCAGCCCTTCGCGGATGCGGCCGGGGCAGAGCTAAATTCAGGATTATTCTTTTCTTCCATGTTAAACCCTGTTGACGAAAACAAACTCAATATTAGTTTTTCACTTGAGTCTGCAGTTACTGTGCTTCCGGCTTCCGAACAATCTTTTAACGCATCATATAATGATACCGTCATGTATAATTACAACGGACAGTATTACCCTGTCAATGGGCAAGTCACGGTTAAAAACGCACCGACTATTTTCGGAAGTAAAACTCCGGGTATTGCAAATGTCGATATAAATTCTTCAATATATATTCTTCCTGGTATAAGCTATCCGGTCAAAGAGAAAAGGACTGAACAAACTATAGGCGGGCTTTATAACAGTACATATATCCCGATTGTTATACCGCAGATTGAAGTCGGTTCTTATGAAGGAACTTCTTTGGTTGTGCGCGGACTGCTGCCGATAAAGATAGGAAACTTTGGGAAATTAAACTTCTGGGGGTTTGGATTAAGGCACAACATTAAACATGACTTAAAATCTCTTCCGTTTAATTTAGCTTTAGGAATTATTTATCAGAACCTTTCGTTAAGCGATACTACGAATAATGATGTTGGTGTGCTAAATACATTTGCCTTAAATTTATATACAAGTAAATCATTCGGCATCTTCGATGTTTATGGCGGCTTGCAGTTTGAAAGTGCAACACTAAAGGCAAATTACAGTTATTATAATAACAACAGTCAGAATCCGTACACAGTTACAATTGATTTTTCTCTCAAGGGTAAAAACCTGCTAAGAGGTGTGGCGGGAATAGCAGTATTACTCGGTAATTTCTATACCGACTTAGACTTAAATTTATCCAATTTTTTCTCTGTCTCTTTAGGCATTAACTATTCAATACTTTAAGAAACAGATATACCGTTCTGTTTACTTACATTAGTTACGCAATAGTTGTTGTTTCTCACAGCAGATTGGGAATGATGGAATAGTGGTTCGATGCATTGTGTAAAGAATGCGAAATTGTTTATCCCAAACATGATAGATAAATGAACGAAGAATCTATTTTTCTTTTTTTGCCCCAAAAGCAGCGAAGCAAGAATTCTTATGAAGAACATCGACAGTAGCAAAACCAACTTTTCGTAATAATTCAACCTGGTATGTTAGGGGTCGTGGAGTATCTTCAAAATCAATATAGTTAAATACTTTCTCCCGGTACCCAGCACCGCCGAGACTCTCAAGATAATTGCCGTATCTGTTCCACATCATTTCATGTACTTTAATATTTTCGTGACTTACCAAATCCGTAATCCAAAAACTTCCTCCAGGCGCGATTAAATCATAAATTTTTGAAAAGACCTTCTCCCAATCATTATCATCACGTAAATGATGGAGCACTGCGGCAGCTAAGACAATATCATAATGATTTGAAGGAAGGGGAGCAACTCTAATATCATCCTGGATTATGCTGACGGCACCCTTATTTCCCGCCGATACTCTCTGATAAGCCCGGTCAAGCATAGGTTTGCTGATATCCAAAAGATCACAATTCAGAGGATTGATATAATGCAATAGCTTAAGAGTATTATTGCCTGCTCCGCATCCTATATCCAGTACATATTTAGCATCGGGATTTGAAGAGGCAGCTGCTTGAGTAATTAACTCCATTGATAAAGCGGCATCTATTGTAGCCTGCTGACCGGTACTTAAATTAGAAAATCGTTCAACGTCATTATCGAAACGGTTACGGATTTCTTCAACAGTTGATTTATTCTCTATTCTTGTTTCCATCTTTAGTAATTAGTATTTCTAATAATTTTTGTTACTACAATTTCCGGTCACACTATTACTACCATTTGTTAGAATGTATCCTGGTAATGTTGTAGCGGCTTTCAGTGTTTATTACTTCAGCGGGAAATCCGATAGATATAGCTGACATTGGGATTATATTTTCAGGCAATTCAAATGTCTTTTTTAATCCGTTAATGACATCTTTATTTGGATAAATACTTAGCCAAACACCTCCTAAACCAAGCGCATGAATTGAAATGAGTGCGTTTTCAGTTGCAGCGGAACAATCCTGCACAAGATAATCAATGTTCATTTCCAATTTGGAGTCTCCGCAAACAATTATTAAAAGAGTAGCTTGTTTAAGCATATCAGCATGGGGAAAAATGCTTTGAAGTTCTTCAATAGCATCTTTCCTATCTATTACGATAAAATGCCAAGGCTGGTAGTTCATAGCAGAAGGCGCATACATAGCAGATTTGAGGATTAGTTCTATTTTATCATCCGGAATATTTTGAGGTGTATATTGACGAATGCTGCGGCGTGTAATAATTGCTTCTAAAGTATCCATAAGTTTTTCCATATAAATTTAAGATTAATAGTTATGTAAAATTAAAAATTATATTGTGAATACTCAATAAATATATGTTGTAAATGATGGAGTGTCGGAATAGATTATTTTTTCACATTACTCAAACGTTACATTACTTCAAAGGGAAATCCTGCGTAAGGTGAGTTACTTAAAAATAAAAAATACGCCACCTGGAGCTTTGCGTGTTGAGTTTTATCTTTATAAATCTTCTTGTTTAATAAAAAAGAATTATTTAAATTAAATTAATAATTTATTTGGATAAGGGATTTGACTTAAAGATGGATATGGGAAATAAATTTAACATTGAATTATACAGGGGACTGCAATGATTCAAACGATATCAAAATTACTCGCACATCGCTTCAGAAAAGTAATTCCGGGAAATGGAATTGCAAAAACATTTCAAAACAATATGAGAAACTTATTAGATAGGAGATGCAATGCTTTGCAGGCTTAGAATTATGTCTTATTGAATAATTATATTACTCTGATATCAAACAGGAACGCAGATTGAAATTCAAAAATTTCAGGGACATTATAATTCATGAACACTTTTATGATTAAAATATCTATAGGAGGAGTTATAAAGTGAGGGTAGCTCTTAAGATTGAAAGTCGAAAAGGCTGTAGCATTCCTATAAATTATAATTATCCTCTTTCGTCCGCTATTTATAAACTACTTAGATTGGGGTCAGGCGAGTTTTCTACTTTTTTGCACGACATCGGATTTACCCTTGCTAATAAGACCTACAAACTATTTACATTTGCATTAAGATTTGAAGACGCATATATAAAAGACAACAACTTTATTTTGAAAAGCCCTAATGCTCTTCTTTATATTTCTTTCCCCTTAATAGATACCTTTATTCAAACATTTATCATAGGAACATTTGAAAGTCAATCGATAGAGATAGCCGATAGGAATCATAATTCCTTATTTCAAATTACACAAGTCGAAACCTTGCCGGAGATTAAGTTTAAAGATGCAGCGAATTTCATTCCTTATTCACCATTAGTCCTTTCAGTAAAAAGAGAAACAGGTAATCAAGTAAGACAGTATTATTTACGTCCCGAAGATTCCGACGAAATAAATAGAGTAATGACAAATAATCTTTTAGCTAAGTACCAATTGATTAATCAGAAAACTATTGAGGGCGGAAATGTAAGGTTGGAATGGGATAAGAATTATTTGAAAACTCATACCCGGATAACAAAAAAAATCACTATAAACAAAGACGACAATATTTCAATTGATATAATCGGAATGCAGGCGCCATTTATATTATCCGGAAATAGCGAATTAATCAAAGTTGGCTATGATGCAGGGTTTGGCGAAAAGAATTCGATGGGATTTGGACTAGCGGTTAGTAGAAATTAAAATTTAGAAATACTTAATTAATTACGGACGTTATGCAGCCCTTGGAAAATTGGAGTAGTGGAGTCATGGAACTGATAGGTATTTCCCGTTATTCCAGTATTCCATAATTCCAAAGAGTTGTTTTTGCATAACGTGAAATAATCATTATTTGTGAGCGTTGTGGCGAAGCTGTGTAGACGCGGATTTTACTAATTTATTATAATTATTGTTTTATTATGAATGATTTTAAATTAAAATTTAAGAGACAATTTGAAATATTAGGATTTTCTCTCAATTATCCATCCAAATTTAAAATAGCTGATTTTGAAGATTTGTATGATGTAAATAGTTTAACAATTAAAAGGGATTTGCAGGAATTAAGAAGTTTAGGGATTGATATTCATTCTAAAAAGAATAAAGGTATATCTGTTTTGTCAGATATAAAGGATGAAGTCATAAAAAATATTATTATACATTATACCGGTATCTCGGTTAACCAAAGTTCATACGATAAGGCAACTAATTTTTTAATTAGTAAACATCATTCAACAGCGATTCCATTTATAACAATTTTGCAAAGGTCTATTGAAAACGGTAATTATGTAAAAATTGAATATGAAAAGATTGAAGAAAAACAATCGGGAGAGCACCTTATTACTGAAGAGAGAATTGTTGCTCCGTATTGCATTTTCCAAAGTGATATGAATTGGCGGTTGCTTGCTAAACACGAAAGTGTAATAAAGCAATTTATTATTAGCAAAATTAAATCGGTAGAGGAAATTGATAAAAAGTTTAAGCAGGTAACGCAAAAGGAAATTGAGGAAATATTTTCATCATCATTTAGAAGCTGGCTTGGAAACGAACGGTATAAAGTGAAACTAAAACTTATACCTCCGTGGTCCGAAAGAATAAAACCGAATATGTTAATGGAATTTCAAAAAATAACCGAAGAAGCAGGTAATTCAATTATTTATGAAACCGTTGTTAATTCATTAAAGGAAATTGCAAGCTGGATTGTGAGCCGGGGCGAAGGTGTTATAGTTCTTGAACCGGAGGAACTGAGAAGCCTTGTTATTAAAACTGCGCAGGGTGTTTTGAAGAATTATGATTGATCAATCAATTAATATCATTGAATGATACTGATATAAAATAAATAATTACGAGTTTCGAATTATGAATTTCGAGGTAGGAAGCAGAAATTAAGAATTATGAGTGAAGTTAAATGAAAGATAATAATATTATAAAAGAAAAAAGTTATTTGTTCGCTAAAACAATTAAATAACCTCTATGGATTTATAATGCATTCAAAAAATGATTATTCAGAAGATGCTAAAAATTATTTTCTTAATGAGGAGAATAAAAAAAAGAAGAAAGAGCTGAAAGAAAAATTCGGTATGGAATTCATGGGAGGGGAAGATAATGCTCCGCCTGAGATTATCAATAAATTTTTAGATAATGTTAAAGACTTTGAAGAAGCATGGGAAAAAGCTGAGAGTAAAAAAATAATTGAAATTCTTGGATTTCCAAGGTTTAGAAAAGCAGCCGAATTGATGCCCGGTGAGTTAGCAACTGAGATTGCGGAAGTCCTAGCAAAGTATGCAGACCATAACATTAATATTGATGTAATTGAGAAAGATGATGTATCGGACGAAATGCTTTATA
>JAJYOQ010000254.1 GCA_021796135.1 Bacteroidota bacterium | reverse complement strand
GAATCAATCGATAAAAATGTTTTTATAACTATTCAATCATCACTTCCTTTAAGAGGATATAGACTTGGATCAAGAAAGTAATAATTAGTGGTTAATATTTTTGCAAAATGCTATGAATCCTATTATATTTGAAGCGCAAAAATTCGGTAAGTAATAAGTTATTTTGAAATTTTGAATGCGGGAATAGCTCAGTTGGTAGAGCGCAACCTTGCCAAGGTTGATGTCGCGGGTTCGAGTCCCGTTTCCCGCTCAAAACCGCTAATTTAGCTGATATAAATCCACGAAAGTGGATTTTATTTTATATAAGGCGCTGTAGCCAAGTGGTCTAAGGCGAAGGTCTGCAAAACCTTTATTCGTCGGTTCGAATCCGACCGGCGCCTCATATATGCATGTAAGCCCGGAATATCTTTATTCCGGGCTTTTGTTTTTTAATTTCAGAGGAGTCTACTTGACTTCTAATTTTTCACCTTTCTTTTCCCAATTGATTATTCCAAGAATAATATCAGACAAATTCGGACTTTGTATAGCGTATAAAGTTAGAACCATTTCAATAAAATCTAATTAATGTGCCTGCTTATATATATTCTGGCATTTAATGAATAAATTCCAGGCAAATGCATTTATCAAAATCCTCAAAATAGTTGCATTATCAATAAATTAATTAAACTTGAAATGGCATACTTTTGTCTTAGGCTAAAGTGTGAAAAATATATAATATCCTAACTAAATATTAAAATAATACTAAAATGAAAACTATATTTACAGTTCTTCTGTCTATCTTTTTCTTACTTATTAACAATCCTGCATTCTCTCAGTCGTTCCAATATGTTTATCCGAAGGATAATTCAACACTCGTTTCACTAAAGACTGATATAATCTTAAAATCTGAAGTCAAAATTGACTTATCAAGTCTTTTTGCAAATGAATTTACTCTGACCGGTAATAAAAGTGGTGTACATTCGGGAATAGTAAAATTATCTGATGATAATAAAACTATTATTTTTGTGCCTGATGTACAATTCTCAGCTGGTGAAGATATTAATGTAATAGTGAAGCCCGGAATCAAAACCATAGACGGAAAAGACTTTCCACAATTATTATTTCATTTTGAGACCACACCACTCGAGCAAAGGATTAATATAAATCCGTTATCACTTGTAGATGATGGACATTATTTGAATAATACAATGAATGCTAAACACATTTATAAATCTATCACTCAAAGTTTTTCTGCGGACTCATTACCTTCCGATTTTCCAAAAATAACAGTTGGAACTTCAAATAATCCAGGAGACGGTAAAATCTTTATAGCAAATTTTTCTGTTACAGGAAATGATTCTATCGGAAATTATATAATGATTTTGAATAATGACGGTAGTGTAGTAAAATATAAAAAACTTAGTCAGCCAGCATTTGATTTTAAGGTACAGCCAAATGGTGAGCTATCTTATGCCGATGTGATTACTATGGGTAATGGTTATGCAGCAGTTAGATGGATTGTTATGGACACATCCTTGACACCCGTTGATACTTTCCAATGCGGTAATGGCTATGTAGCCGATCTGCATGATTTCCTCCTTTTGCCAAATGGGCATGCCCTATTGTTAGCTTTTGATCCTGAGCCAGTTGATATGAGCAAAATTGTAAGTGGTGGTAACCCGGATGCTATAGTTATCGGCGGAGTTATTCAGGAACTCGACGCATCTAAAAATATTGTTTTTCAATGGAGAAGCTGGGACTATCTACCTATTACCGATTCATATGAAGATCTTACAACGCCGACAGTGGACTATTTGCATTTGAATTCTTTAGATATTGATAATAATGGAAATATTATCGCTTCAAGCCGACATCTTTCTACTATCTTCAAAATTGACCGCGAATCTGGAGATATAATATGGATGCTTGGCGGTAAACAAAATCAATTTAGTTTTATAAATGAAAACGAAGCAAACAGCCCAAATTATTTTTCGTATCAGCATGATGTCAAACTTCAACCGAACGGTGATATAACTTTATTTGACAACGGTAATCAGCACACACCGCAGTATTCACGCGCTGCGGAATATCAATTAGATGAACAGAATAAAACAGCTACCTTAGTATGGGAATATAGACACTCGCCGGATATTTTTAACTTCGCGATGGGATCAGTCCAAAAGTTTTCCAATGGGAACACCTTCATAGGCTGGGGCATGGGGGGTGCAAATGGTGCACCAGCATTGACGGAAATTCATTCTGATAATTCTATTGCTCTTGAATTGTATCTTCCACAAGGTGAAGTATCCTATAGAGCTTTTCGTTTCCCATGGGCTAGCCAAATACCTGAAGCAAGTGTAACAATTGATGAGGCATATCAAGGAAATACCTATAAATTTAGCAATAATAACGATACGACTGGGATTACAATAAAATTTGATCAACTGTCCGATGTTCTTTATGCCAATGCAATAGTAACAAAATATAATTACGCTCCCCTTAACCCACTGTTTTCGACAACAGCTCCCATAATTGCTGCAAGTTATTTTAGCATTAAAGGGCAAGGAATCAGCTCTTATACAGGCGAATTTAAAGTAAATTTAAATAATTTTCCTGAAGTCACTTCACCGCAAAAAACAGTAATTTATGTTAGGCCAACGAATAGTAATTCTTTTATTCCACTTGCAACAAGCTATGATTCGACAAATAATGAATTACTTTTTACAACCTCAGACTTTGGTGATTTTGCTTTCGGTATTCCTCAAGACATTACATCTTTAGCGCCTGTGCCGCTTTCACCTCCAGATAGCGGGATAATTAACTTTGAGAACCCGGTTGATTTAATTTGGGGAACACGAGGTGTAGTACAAAGTTATCACATTCAAATATCTTCCGATTCGACCTTTAAGAATCTATTGGTGGATGAGTCCAATCTAACTTCCACTTCATACATGATTAATCCCGTAATTAATAATTCTACATATTTCTGGAGGGTAAACAATTTAAATTCTGCTGGAACAAGCAATTGGTCAAATGTATATAGGTTTTACACTGCCTCTCCATATATAAAAATTTCTTATCCTGACGGCGACGATAATATATACTCTGATTCTACATATATTATTAGATGGGAAACGAATACTTCTGATACAGTAAGCATTGAATTACTAAGTAATAATAATCTTGTCTCTATCTTAGCTGATTCAATTTTCTCAGGCACCTATGCATTTGTTTGGAAAGTCCCTTCCAATATTAAACCAGATTCTTCTTATAAAATTATAATATTAAGTATAAGCAACCCTAAACTATTTGCTTTAAGCAATAATGCATTCGCAATCGAATCAGGAATAGCCGGTGTTACAGGTTTGAAGGTAATAGCGAAGGACTTTAATCTATCTCAAAATTATCCTAACCCATTTAATCCTTCAACTATTATCAATTATTCAATACCGGAGGAAAGTACTGTTAGGATTAGTGTTTTCAATGCAATAGGTCAAAGGATAACAACATTAGTGAATGAAACTAAGCAATCTGGAGATTACCAGGTTACCTGGGATGCGTCGCAATTAGCATCCGGAATATATTTTTATTATTTAAAAGCAACCACAGCTTCGGGAAATAATTTCTTTATGGTTAAGAAAATGGTTCTATTAAAATAATCATACACATAATTTATTCAGATATTGAATAAAGAGTTATAACAAAGGATGGTTTACAAAAATACTTTATTACTTCTTAATCGCATGATAGAATTTGTAATAAGGAGATGATAAATCATATAATTTCAATTATGTCCAAATATTTATAAAGGAAATTTATTTTGAGACACTCAAGTATTACTACTATAACTTTTATTTTAATTGTTATTATTCTTTCATATTCTAACTTAATGTGGGGGCAACAGGTATTAGGGTTTCAATATTTGAACCCTTTGCCAAATTCTTCTTATGTTTCTGTCCAAAGTACAATAATAATAAGGCAGGGCGGCATCATAAATAAAGCAAGTGTAAATAGTAATCTCATCCGAGTAAGTGGCTCAAAAAGTGGAAACATTTTAGGAAAATTAGTTTTATCTGATGATCAAAGGACTTTAATTTTTGTACCTAAAACATCTTTTCAAACTGATGAAATTATTACTGTCACTTTACAAAATGGTTTAACTACAACTACCGGAGTTCAAATTGGTGGATTAACATTTAACTTTCATACTGCAAAAAGTAGCAGCATACTAAATACTGCAAGTCAAAATAATAATTTTGCTAAGTCATCTAAAGAATCGCATTCGTCGACAGCAGCATATGATCCAACTTTACCTTCTGATTTTCCTCCTCTAATTATAAATCAGTCGAATAACCCTTCACCGGGATATTTATTTCTTTCACCATCTCCCTATTTAGCGATTGTGGATAATAAAGGTACCCCAGTATTTTACAGGAATGTTCAGGGGGATATTTACGACTTTGACCTTCAGCCGGATGGAGAGTTGACATATTTTATTTATCCAGTAGATTGTTACGGCTTAGACAGCTCATTAAACATGGAACGAATATTTACTACAACAGGTGGATTTGGTCCGGACGTGCATGAATTGCACGTACTGCCAAATGGTAATTATTATATTTTCGGCAAAAGACAAGTCCAGGTAGATATGAGTAAAATAGTAATCGGCGGTCAAAGTAATGCGGAGATAATTGACGGTGCTTTGCAAGAATATGATGCCTCGAACAACTTAATATTTGAGTGGGATGCGATTGATCATTATAAAATTACTGACGTAGACAGTTATATAGATTTAACTCAACCAACAATAGATTTTTCACACTTTAACTCTGTTGCATGGGACAGTGATGGTGACCTTCTAATATCAGCAAGAAACCTTGACGAAATTACAAAAGTTGATCCTAACACCGGTGACATAATTTGGCGCTTGGGTGGTAAAAATAATCAGTTTACTTTTATAAATGATAACCTTGGCTTTTCACGCCAGCATGACATTAGGCGCTTTTCTAACGGAGACATTAGCATTTTTGATAACGGCGATTATCATCCCGTACCGACACCATACTCAAGCGGTGTTGAGTACAAACTTGATGAAGTGAACAAGACAACGACATTAGTTAGACGAATTTCCTATGAAGGACTTTATACAGACACTGAAGGATCTGTTGAAGAGTTATCAAATGGAAATAGATTTATGTCATGGGGGCATAATTACGCCCCGGTAGTTACAGAATTTACTCCGGATGATTCAGTTGCATTTGAGCTTAGCTACACAAGTTATTATGATACTTATAGAGCTTTCAGATATAACTGGGAAACTAATTTATTTAAGACTAATACGGACACTTTGGACTTTGGGCAAGTTCCCTACGGGAATTCGGAACTTAAATCAATTACTGTTTATAATCCTCATGATACTGCAGTAACTATAAATTATTTTTATTGTGATGATTCATCATTCTCATCAAATGCTTCTTTACCAATTACACTTTCACCTTTTGATTCCATACAAATCCCTATTTTATTTAAACCAGTTCAAAACGGTGTATTTCAAACATCATTTAATTTGAGAGATATAAGCTATTTCCAGGGCTCACAGCAAATGATTGCCAGGCAGGTAATTGTAAAAGGGATAACCGGTGATGTAAGTTCTGCGAATGTAAATATAAATTTACCCAAACAATTTCGACTTTATCAAAATTATCCTAATCCATTTAATCCTACTACTCAGATAAGTTATACTATACCCACATCAGGAGTTGTTACTATAAAAGTATATGACCTACTTGGAAATGAAATTACGACTTTAGTTAATAAAGAAGAAAATGCTGGAAATTATAATGTAGAATTTGACGGCAGCAAACTTTCAAGCGGAATTTATTTTTATAGAATACAGATAAATAATTTTGTGGATATAAAGAAATTAGTTCTAATGAAATAAGTTATAATTAAAGTTAAATAGTCAGGAATACATAACTTTAACCAGAAAAATCTCCAAGGTTGAGGAAAACCTTGGATGTTTCATAAATGGCAGTGTAAAATAGGTGGAGATCACTAAACTTTTTATTATTTGAAAAAAGACGCAATCAGATTTATAATCGTTCCCGGAGCTATTCCTATAATAATAACTAAAAGCACGGAAATGATAACGGCTGCTAATCCTGTTTTACTTACATCAATTTTCAAATCTGT
>JAJYOQ010000253.1 GCA_021796135.1 Bacteroidota bacterium | reverse complement strand
GACGTTCTTGACGCTCACCGTTTAGTAATTCAGGGTGAATTAGATTATTGGAACTCTGTTTTGCAATTCCAAAGTGCAAAAGCTAATTTGCTCAGATTATATGGTATGTAAAATTTATTTCATTAAAAAATCAAATTTATGATGAACTCAAACCACAAGATATATATTGCAATAATTTTTCTTTTGGCTATATTTGCCGGAGGCTGTTCTAAAAGCCCAAAGGAAGCTCCCGAATCACCCATCGTGGTTCAAGTAAAAACTGATTTAGTTCGGACAGGAACTATAAATCGGACCATTACCGCAACAGGTCAAACCTCCATTCAAAAATTATTTCAAATAACTTCTCCAATTACTGGTGTTATTGTTAAGTTTAAATTTTTTAATGGCGATTTAATAAATAAAGGCGAAGAGATTTGCTTAATAAGGACTAAAGAATCTCAAGCCGCAATTACAGGAGCAGAATTATTATTAAATAATGCAGTTACTGCACAGCAGAAGAACAAAGCCGAATCGGTATTAAGTTCGGCAAGAAAGAATTCTAGCGAAGTAAAAATAATCGCACCGTTCAACGGTATCTTAACTAAGAAGATGAAAAATGAAGGAGAAGTTGTTACCGAAGGTGAGCAGATTGCTGCTTTAATAAATGATGCTTCAATTATTTTTATTGCCAATGTTCCTGCTTCATCTGTTTCGAAAATTAAAAGAGGCGAAACTGCATATCTAAAGTTTGCCTCAATTGAAGGTAAAGAATTTCCCGGAACTATTAAAAGAATTGAGCCGATTGTAAATTCCCTCGATCAAACTATCCCGGTTCAAATTGAATTTAACGGCGACCATAAAATATTTGAAGATGCCCTTTTCGGTGAAGCATCAATTTTGATAGACAAACTTTCCAACCAATTAATTGTCCCGGTTAAAGCCATTCTTCATAATGATGAAAATAATACTAACTCGATTTATATGATAAATTCCGATTCGATAGCATACAGTGTTAGCGTTGATGTAATTCAGCGAAATGATTCTACAGTGGCAATCTCCTCTAATCAAATTAAAAAGGGAATGGCGATTATTGTAGAAGGAAGTTATGGTTTACCTGACTCAACAAAAGTTAAGGCTGTTAGATGAACATATTCTCTTTTGTTGAACGACATTCTAAAGCTGTAATCTTTGGTATTGCGCTTTTATTTCTTGCCGGTATCTATGCCTCGATTAATTTACCGGTTGCAATTTTCCCTAACATTGATTTCCCAAGAATTGTTGTGCTTGTTGATAACGGCGAACAACCCGCACAGCAAGTTATGATTACCTTAACCAAACCTCTGGAAGAAGCTATACGCGCAGTACCGGGAGTGCGTGATGTTCGCTCCACAACAGCGAGAGGATCTGCAGAAATATCAATAAATTTTGATTGGGGCACGGACGTAATTCAAGCTCAGCAGCTTTTGCTTGCTCAGATTTCTTCAATTAGAAATCAGCTTCCGTCAACTGCAAATATCCAGGTAGAAAGAATGAACGCCACTTTCTTTCCGATTATGGGATACGAAATTACTTCTGATTCACATAGTCAAGTTGAACTAAAAGATTTGGCACTTTATACTATTCGACCGATTCTTAGCAGGATCAAGGGTATTTCTCAAGTTGTTGTTGTCGGCGGAAGAACAAGAGAATTTTTAGTTACGGTTAATCCTTTAAAACTAGCTTCCTATCATTTAAGTATTCAGCAAGTTTCTGATGCTATAAAAAATACCAATATTGTTAGCTCTGTGGGGTACATGGATGAAAATTATCATCTCTATCTTACTTTAGTTGACGATATGTATAGAACGATTGACGATATTAATAACACTGTTATCACTACACAAAATTCAACTCCTATTTATCTTCGGGATGTTGCTTCTGTTATTCCTTCGCTCAAAGATGAATATATTAGAGTAACAGGTAACGGAAAACCCGCAGTCCTAATAAATATTGTAAGACAACCAGACGGAAATACTGTACAAATAGCCAAAGAGGTGAAAGCAGCACTGAATAGTTTAAAATCTCAAATTCCTTCAGGTATTTCTATTAAAAATTATTATGATCAATCCGATCTTGTTATCGGATCATTTGGAAGTGTTAGGGACAGTATTGGCATTGGTGTGCTGTTTGCTATAATTGTACTTTTAATTTTCTTAAAAAATTGGCGTGTGACTTTTGTAGCTGCTGTTATTATTCCGGCAACGGTATCCATTACTGCAGCTCTTTTAATGATAACAAATCAAACACTTAATATGATGACGCTCGGTGGAATTGCCGCGGCAATAGGTCTAATTATTGATGATACTATTGTTATCATAGAGAATGTTTTCCGGCATTTTGGGCATGGGCATGAAAAAATATCTCATGCAATTTCAGCATCAATTAAAGAAATGTTTCCTGCTGTTTTAGGCTCAAGTGCAAGTACAATAATTATTTTTCTTCCTTTCGCTTTCTTAGGAGGAGTGACAGGCGCATTCTTTAAATCGCTTTCGCTTACGATGGCATTGGCGTTAATTGTTTCTCTTGTGCTGTCATTATTTTTGGCTCCCTTACTTGCTTCTAAAATAATACGTGTACAAGATTTTCAGAAAGAAGCCAATAACGAAAGCACGGGCAGAATACTTTTGCTTTACAAAAAATTCCTAAGCTTTATAGTTGAAAGAAGATGGATTGTTCTACCTGTTATTCTATTGATTCTTGTTTCCGGTTATTATGTCTATTTGCATCTCGGTAGCGAATTTATGCCGAAAATGGATGAGGGCGCGTTTGTAATGGATTATGTTGCCCCGTTTGGAACTTCATTGAATGAAACAAATCGGATGCTGATGCATGTAGAAAAAATTATTATGAGCATCCCGGAAGTTGATACGTATTCCAGAAGAACCGGAACACAAATGGGGTTTTTTATTACAGAACCAAATTCCGGCGACTATCTGATTAAGCTGAAAAAAAATCGAAGCAGAAGTATTGATGAAATCATTAACGAACTTCGTACTAAGGTTGAAACTTCAGAACCTGCATTACAAATTGATTTTGGACAAGCTATGCAGGATTTAATCGGAGATCTTACCAGTGTACCCTCACCAATCGAAATAAAAGTTTTCGGTGATAATAAAGAATTGATTCAGTTAGAATCAAAAAAAATTGCCGGGCTTATAAAAAATGTACAAGGGGTCGTTGACGTTTATAACGGTGTTACCATTAGCGGGCCAGCTTATATTATAAAAATTAATCAACAAGCTGCCGGTAGAGCCGGATTTACTGTCTCAGATATGCAGCAAATTATTTATAACTATGTTCACGGAGAAATTCCCACAAGTGTTCAAAGCGGCGAGAAACTAATCGGCATAAGAATTAGATACCCGGATGATTACAGGACCAATATCGATAAGCTAAAGACAATTCGAATCGTTTCTCCAAACGGCGGAAACTATTTATTAGGATCACTTGCAGATATTACTGTTGACCCGGGACAGTCGGAAATTGACCGGGAGAATCTTAAACAAATGGTTGCTGTTACTGCAAGAATTTCCGGAAGGGATTTAGGTAGTACAATCGGCGCTATTAAAAGTGAATTAAAAAAACATTTAGTTCTTCCTCAAGGAATTTCGATTAGTTATGGCGGAATTTATAAAACACAGCAGGAATCTTTTTACGGACTTTTAATGGTACTTTTAGCTGCGTCTTTATTAGTTATTCTTGTGTTAATTATTGAATTTGAATCTTTCTTTTTACCTATGGCTATTTATCTTGTAGCTCTGCTATCGTTATTCGGTGTTTTTCTTGCATTATGGATTACGAATATTTCTTTCAATATTACCAGTTTTATGGGAGCAATAATGATGGTTGGTATTGTTGCAGAAAATAGTATTTTTCTCGTACATTACTTTATAAAATTTCAGAAGGAAGGAATGCCTTTGAAAAAAGCGATCGTCGAAGCTGGAGCAGTAAGATTCAGACCAATAATTATGACTGCGCTTGCAGCAATATTAGCCCTTATGCCCCTGGCTTTAGGCATCGGCGCCGGAGCGCAAATGCAGCAACCACTTGCAATTGCTGTTATAGGTGGATTTTCATTGTCAAGCTTACTCTTACTTTTTGTACTTCCTGTATTGATTGCAAAGTATAAAAAATAGTTTTTTTATTAGATATAAGTATCAAATAGTTAAGTATAATACATAAATAAAAATGAGGTTAATATGAAAAAAATAAGTGTACTTCTGACATTTTCATTTTTCATGGTTGTCTTTACTTTTAATGGAAAAATATTCTCTCAGTCATCCGGATATAAGGTTGTCGGAAAGATTGTTATCGGAGGAGAAAGTAGATGGGATTATCTATCAATAGATACCGTAATGCACAGACTCTATGTATCACACATGTCGCAGGTTGAAATTATTGATCTGAATAAAGGTACCGTAATTGGTGTTATTCCTAATTTAAAAGGTGTTCATGGAATAGCATTTGCCCAGGAGTTTAATAAGGGTTTTATAAGCAACGGCAAAGATAATTCTGTTACTGTTTTTAATCTCAAGACAATGAAGGTAACAGCCAATGTTAAAGTCCCTGCTAAGGGTCCGGATGCCATAGTTTACGATCCATTTTCAAAAAGAGTCTTTTCTTTTAACGAAAACAGTGATAACGCAACTGCAATTGATGCAAAAACCAATAAAGTAGTAGGGAATGTTGCACTTGACGGAGGTCCCGAGTTTGCAGTATCTAATCAAAACGGTAAAATGTTCGTCAATATAGAAGACAAAAATATGATTGAAGAATTTGATCCTAAGACATTAAAAAAAGTCAACGTCTGGTCAATTCTTCCTTGCAAGTCACCTTCTGCTTTAGCTATTGACTTAAAAACAGGACTACTTTTTTCCGGCTGCAGAAATAAATTAATTGCAGTTGTAGATTCTAAATCAGGAAAACTGGTAACTTCTCTCCCGATAGGAGCAGGTGTTGATGCAGATAGATTTGATCCGGTTGATAATCTAGTTTTTGTCTCATGTGGTGAGGGAGTATTAACAGTAATTAAAGAAAATTCCCCGGAAGATATTAAAGTAATAGATAATATTACTACTACTAAAGGCGCTAGAACAATGGCATTCGATAAATCTGCCGATCGTATATACTTATCTGCTATGGTTAACGGAAATGATAACAAGGCACAATTCGGTGTGCTTATTCTGGCAAAGTAAATCTTATAAAGCTCTCTTTTATTGCTGCTTTAAATTAATTGAAAATGTATCTCTAACTGTGGTTGATAACCATCAACCACGGTTATTTCATTAAGATTGCTTTCATCATTTTAGATCTTTCTCCATTAAATATAACTTCATAAAAATATACTCCCGACGAAAGACCTAACTCAGTAGTGTTAAAGTCCAAATTATGAACTCCTTCACCTATTTGCCCATTCAATAAAGTAGCAACTTCTTTTCCAAGAACGTTGTATACTTTTACACTGACAAACCCTTCCTTTGGAATTTGAAATTCAATTTTTGTGGAAGGATTAAATGGATTGGGATAATTTTGTCTTACTTCAAAAGTTTTAATTATATTTTTACTATCATTAATTCCTGTAACAGTCTCAAAATCTAAATAGTTTAAATTATAATTGTTTCCGAAGAAGTCTATTCTCAATATATGAGTACCTTCAGTTAGATTATAATTCCCGCCGTTTAGTGACTGCCAGGTTTGCCAGCCATTAGTATTGGGTACGTTGATGAAGCTTGATAGTATCTGATTATCCCATCTTAATAAAATTTTCCCGGTTGTTGATTCGGAAGCAATTCTTATATTAACATTATATAATGCTGTTTGAAATGTATTAATTGTAAAAGTCAAAAACTCTCCGGTATTTATCCAGCCAACATCATAACCGTTTGTAAAAGAATCACTGCAGTTTTCTATATCTACGCCGTCATTTCGATATTGTCCTCCGCTGTTGATTGAATCTGCATCCTGATAGGCAATACCTTTTTGACCCATATCATAATTGGAAGCAAAAACAGTCCCGGGAATGTTATTATTTGCAAATGGAATGGTTACTGTGGTAGTGGGCTGTCTTATTATAGCATCTATTACATCGGGATGAAAAGTGCAATTAAAACTTTGCATGTTTTTTATCATTCCCTACTACTTTATTGGTGTTAT
>JAJYOQ010000252.1 GCA_021796135.1 Bacteroidota bacterium | reverse complement strand
ATAAAAATGGATTGGGCATAGAGATATTTTCAACTTCTTCAGGAATGCTTGCGGATGTTGAATGTAAAGAAAAACACTAGCCTGTCCATTTGCCATCAATGAAGCGGAGACCATCCAAATTAAAGGGAGCAAGCACAAAATTGAAGATAAAAATAGGACAAAATATAATGCACCTTTCTTCATAATGCAGTTTCTTTCTGCACTTTTAATTGGATAAGACTTATTATAAGTATAATGAAAAATAAGATAAAAGCTAGGGCGGAAGAATAACCCATATTCCACCACCGGAACCCTTCCTGATACATATATAATACAATGCTTAACGTACTATTTAAAGGTCCTCCTTGAGTCATTATGTAGGGTTCTGCAAACAACTGGAAGTAACCGATCATTGTTATGATACTAATGAACACAGTTGTCGGAGCAAGCAAAGGGATAGTAATATGCTTAAACTGCTGCCAAGCGGAAGCACCCTCGATGTCAGCAGCTTCATATAAATCTTCGGGAATATTTTGCAGACCTGCAATAAATATAATCATATTGTAACCAAAGTTTTTCCAAACTGCCATCAAAATAATTGCAGGCATTGCCCAATGCTGATCGCCAAGCCAGTCAATTGGACTGACACCCAAAAAACCCAAAAGATAATTTAAAATTCCAAATCGCGGTTGATAAATAAACCGCCATAAAACAGATACGGCTACAAGTGTGGTCACAACAGGCATAAAATATATAAGCCGGAATGCGCCTTTAAACTTTACCAACTTAGAATTAAGAAGTAAAGCAGCGCTAAGTGAAACGGCTATTGACAGCGGTCCGCCGGCAATGACAAAATAAAAAGTATTTTTCAACGCCTGCCAAAAGAGAGGGTCGTTAAATATTCTGATATAGTTAGTCAGTCCGATGAAACGGGCGAGATGAAAATTGCCTAATGAGTATATATCAAAGTCGGTGAAACTCATTATAAATGCAGCTATTACAGGGATTAGGAAAAAGACAAAGATTGCCAACAATGCTGGTGTAAGGAAGATATATGCTGCAGATATTTTATTATTATACTTCATAAGATCAACTACCGCTTTGTTTCTCTGCTGAGAATCCATCTGCGCTTAAGTAAAATATTATTTACATCATTGTCTAAAAGGGATAAAGCTTTCTTACTACCCATCTTTCCTCTTACCACATACTCAGCATATTGCTGAACCTTACTCGATACAATTTGTTCCCACTCAGGAACTTTAGGCATTGGGACTACATTCAGAAGTTGTTCATAAAAAGCTTTAAGGTAGATATCGTTATGCAAAGTTGAATCAAGCCATGCATCTTTAACCGCAGGCAAATCGCTTGACAAATGATAGAACTGAACTTGAGATGATTTTTCAGATAAGAACTCAATAAGCTTCCAAGCTTCTTCTTTATGTTTCGAAGCATTATACATAACTAAGCTAGACCCTCCGGCAAGAGATTTACCCGGATAGGTTCCGTCGTTTGAAGGAAGCGGTGCAGTCATCCATGAGTTTTTCAAAGATGCAGGGAGTCTGTTTTTAAATTCAGTTACATTCCAAGGGCCGGTAATGTACATTGCAAAGTAGCCATCGGAAAAAGCTTGATAGATGTTAGATATTTGAGTCATGTCAACCGGAGCTAAACCATCTTTATAAAAACTCATCAAGTAATTAAATGCATAAGAAAACTTATCACCGCTAAAATCACCAAGCGTATTATTATCTTTAAGCAGTGTGGAGCCATTTTGAAGTCCAAAAATAATGAACGGAGCCCATTCGTTTGTAGGTATAAAAAAAGCATATTTACTTTGATTAGAATACATTTTTTTTATTTTTAGTGAAACATCAAAAAGTTGATCCCATGTTTTTGGAGGATAGGAATAGCCGACCTTTTTTAGAATATCTTTTCTATAGTACAGGACTCTAGTATCAACATACCATGGAATCCCGTACAATTTTTTATTTATTAAGTTTGTCTTCCAAATACCGGAGAAATAATTTTGTTCATTTATTACATTAGAATTTTTTACCCATTTATCTAAATCTTCTAAAGCATTCAAAGCTACAAATTCCGGTATCCAGGTATTTCCAAGTTGAATAATATCGGGCATAGTTTCGCTTGCATAGGCAGTAATCAATTTCTCATGAGCTGCAGTCCATGGGATTGCTTGGACATTTACTTTAATTGAAGGATTAAGTTTTTCAAAAAGAGAAGTAAGTTTTTGGACATGTTCGGCTTCAGCACCCATTGCCCAAAGATTGATTTTCACTTTGTCCTTGGAATTATTTCGACAATTTAAAGAAGTTATTGAAACCGATATAAGAATTATCAGGCTTATTGCTGATGATAAAATTATTTTTTTTGTATTTGTCAATTTTTGCTAATAATTATTTTTATTAGAGTATCTGCTAAATACATTTTTCTCTCTCTTGTCATTGCCTAAGAAGGGAAAATTTTTCAATAATACTGAATTTCTCAATTGAGAAAAATTTCATAATCGTAAACCATTCATCTTCGTAATGACAAATATGTTATTTGCAGAAATAATAATTTTATTTTAAGAGAACCATCTTTTTAGAATAAACATTGCCATCAGTTTTCAGACTATAGATATAAATCCCTGAAGGAACTTGCTCGTTATAACTATTTTTACCATTCCAAATAATTTCGTTTTCTCCAGAAGGTAATTCTTTATTAATGAGTTGAGATATTTTTTGTCCGAGCATATTAAAAACACTAATCTCTACCATTTCATTTTTCGGCAATTGAAATTTGATAACTGTACTCGGATTGAAAGGATTCGGATAGTTCCCCTCTAGAACAAATTGCTTTGGGATCGAACTTAACTTTTGTATACCTGTTATATCACTTACAAACCCGATAGAATCAAGCATCGGCTGTATTTCTGGATTTGCCATAAAATCATTCCACAAAAGCTGTGATCTATAATTTTCTATCATATCTACAATTGGCCCTTCGTCAATTGCCAGATAACTATTATCATACCAGTTCTGTTGAACATTAAACGCATCTCCAAATCCATAGGGACCCCAAAGCTTGCTGCCATATTTAAAGTAGAAATTTTTGAAGGCTGCTATAGATTCATTTGGTATATATGGCATAGCCGATAAAGCAGCAGTAGGTGCGATAGTTCCATTATCGTTCTGGCTGGTAGGCTCATGGGCCAAGTATCCAACAAGAGGATCGTCTGAGGCAGTTAAACCCCAAGTGTTAGCATCATAACCGGCATAATTCTTGGGATTAGCAATGCAATATGCCCGATTAATGAGAGAAATATTTTGGTTATTAATAAAATAATTAGCAAATTTATCTTTCTTACCTCTCGGATCAAACCCTAAGAATGAATAATGGGTAAAGAAAAGAGGACCGCCGTAATCCCACCCAACGAAAATTTTATATCCATAAAAAGATTTCCCATTCACGTAATTTGAACTACTAGCCCAGCCATCATTGTACAATCTTGCAGGGACTGGATGCGTAGGAGAAGCGATTGCCAATAAGTAAGTAATCATAGTTTCGTTCGGTCCAACCAAAGCGAAATTAATTTTAAATCCATAATCGGGTGACCAATGCCAATAAAGGAAATTGCCGGTAGAATCCTGCATATACCATTTCCAATCAACATCTTGCCAGAGTTGAGTAATAAATGTTCTAATAATATACTCGTTGGTATTATTTTGATTAAAAAATTGTCTGGCAGTTAAAAGTCCTTGCATTAAGAAAGAGGTTTCAACTAAATCGCCGCCGTCATCATACTGGCTAAAAGGTATTACCTTTCCGGTTGATCCGTCCATCCAATGTGGGAAAGCACCATGGAACCTGTCAGCTTTATTTGCAAGAAAGCTAAGAATTTGTATCATTCTTTGTGTACCTTGGTCTCTTGTTATAAACCCTCTTTTAATACCTACAAGAAGAGCCATAATACCAAATCCCGTGCCTCCAGTAGTTACCGTATTGCCGGAGCCAGTCCTTTCGCGCGCCATTCCGGATATAGGGTGAGCATAATCCCAGAAATATTTAAACGCAGCTTCTTGGAGCATATCAAGCATTGCACTATCACTCATTGCATAAGTTGATGCTGAAACGGGTGCGCTCATCGCAGATTCGTTCTGAGCCTGGTCAAATGCAGAAACCTTATAGGTAGCACTAGTCCCCTCGCTTCCAATAAAATCAGTAAATATATGTTGATCCGGGTTAACAGTGCCCAAAAGAGTATAAGAATTATTTTCAGATCGATACACCTTGTAACCAGCCAAATCTATTTCTGTATTTGGTGTCCAAGAGATATTAATATGCATATCATAACCTTTAGCAAAAACTCCTGTCGGTATTGCGGGCGGGGTTGTATCGGCAGCAGTAGCTGCAGTTATCATCTTAATATCGTCTAAATATAAAGTATGAGTCGAATCATCAGCAGCATCTTGCCCAAAGTAAATCGTTTTAATAATAGTAAGGTTAACATTGTTAGGACCAGAAACGAATACGTTTACCGGTACGCTAATCTTTGTCCAGATATTAGCTTTGATACTAGGCGCATAGGGAGATAGTGATACCGTGGGAGTATGCAGATTATTGTTATCCTCCAAGTACAACAAAGGAAGCTTGGTAGAATCAATTGGACTGAGCGAATAAACCCAAAAGATAAGACTATCCACTTTGGTGACATCGTGTGTAGGCCAGGGTGTTCCAACTTCTGCAACCGCAATTCCCCATTTACCCCCGGCTTTTGATGACCAAGTTAACTTCAAACTATTTATTCCGGAATGCACATAATTTGTGTCAACTGGAAACTTCTGACCAATTATTTGGATATAACTTGGAGCATTATAAAAACCAAAGCTCCAATCATAAGAAGTATTAGTAGGACTATCTGTAAAAAAATTATAAGTTTGTGCTTCTATAGGAGTGTAGAAAAATAGCAAGTAAAAAAAGGCGGTAATTAAATATTTCATTTAAATTTCTCCTATAATGTCCTTAAATTAAATAATTGTTATTTAAATTCTAAATAGAATTATTTTTGTTTTTATGCTGTTACATTAGTACGGTAATTATTTAGTTTTACATGGAATTAAATCTTAAAACCCGAAAGAGGCTGTTATTCGTTGAACAGCATTCAAACGCCCAAAATCGGCATAAGCATAATCAAATCTTAACAGATTCACATCGGTAATGTAATAAACAAAACCGATTCCGGCAGTAAGTCCCTCTTCACTATTAATTTTAAATAATGACTTATAACCTACTCTCAAAAAGAATCTTTGCATAAAGCCATACTCACAACCTAAATTAAGATACTCGTTATAATCGCTAGGATCATTTGCATCGACACTGACAGTAAATTTGTTCATTTCATTATCGATAAATTTCATTGACAATCCTACACGAAACATCATCGGGAGATTCCAAGAATCCATTTGAATGGATGAAAAGATATTGCTGCTGTTACCGTGTTGCGTTGGATCAAAAGAATAATTGATAAAATTATCCGATCCTGCATATTGAATTTTTGAACCTACATTTGTAATGCTCATGCCAAGATTTAATCCTTTAATAGGAGTGTTATACAAAACTCCTACATCAAAGGCTATTGCTGAAGCAGACATGTGCCAAATACGTTCACCAATATATTTTCCGGTAAAACCAATGCTGAACAAATCGGTAAGATTCATACCGTAACTGACACCTAATGAAAAGTCAGCTGCATTAAAATATTCGCCGGTTCCATCCGGGAACATTTCAGTTCTTACAGCCATATCTCCAACAGTCAACGATGTATAACTGATACCAATCGCTTGTTGATCATTTAATTTAAGGATGACGCCGGCAAAATCGTGATTTGTTCCGGCAAGCCAAAAAGTATGCGAAAACATTGCATCACTATTTTCAAGTCTAGATATTCCGGCAGGGTTCCAATACAATGCCGAGGCATCATTAGCTAATGAAACGAAAGCACCTCCCATACCGATAGACTTTGCCCCTACCTCAATTTTTAAAAATTGAGCTGCAGTAGTTCCAGAAAAGACCTGAGAAAAGCTTGTATCAAAGGAAACAAATAGAAGTATAACAATAAATATAATTTTTCTTATCATCTTTTTGCCTTCATTTGATAATAGCAAATTTATCAATCTTAGTCCCAATTCCCGGATCTTCATCCTGATAC
>JAJYOQ010000251.1 GCA_021796135.1 Bacteroidota bacterium | reverse complement strand
AGCAGAATTAACCTTTGGTTTAGGATATTTCATACTGCCTGGAATAGGTCCAAGATTTACACTTCATGTTTTTTCCAATTTGAATAAACAGCTCCCGGGACTATTTTTTACCAAATATTTAAGAGAATTCATAGATATTGGAGAATCAATACCTGCAGGGACTATTAACCCTGCAATGCATGTACAACGAGATATCTTCCCAAGTGGACATACAATGATTACTTTAATTGTTATGTACCTTTCTGTTAAATTAAAAAGCAGATCAAAATATTTTTTTATACCCATAGGTGCATTATTAATTTTCTCCACAGTTTATCTTTGGTATCATTATGTAATTGATTTGGTTGGCGGATTATTGTTTATGATTTTTTCAATATGGTCGGGAAAATACATTTTCAATTGGTGGAGAAGAGAACTTGGACAAGAAGAATTTGAATATGATAAATTTTAAAAAGGTATTGACCCTCAAATGAACGATAAAAAGATTAAAGTAAAAAATATCTTCGATTCTATTGCATTTAGATATGATTTTTTAAATCATTTATTAAGTTTCGGAATTGATAATTATTGGCGCTTAAAAGCTTTAAAATTAACTGGATTAGATAAAAATTCCATACTACTAGATGTTGCTTGCGGTACTGGCGATGTGGCTATAGCGGCAAAAAAGCTTGGAGTTGTGAAAATTTATGGTGCAGATTTTTCATATAATATGCTTTCTCTTTTCAATCAAAAAAGTAATTGGGTTCATGGGAGATGTATTCAAATGGTGGCTGAAAAATTACCAGTTAAAAGTAATTCAATAACAAATATCACTGTAGCTTTTGGAGTAAGGAATTTTTATAATATTCAAGAGGGTTTCGATTCTTTCTATAATGTTTTGAAAAAATATGGCAAGGCAACAATTATAGAATTCAGAATGCCAAATAATATTATTTTTAAGAGTCTATACAAGTTTTATTTTAAGAATATATTACCTTTAATCGGAGGTATAATTTCTGGAGATAAAGCAGCATATAAATATTTACCAAATTCAGTTGAAGAGTTTGACGAAAAAATAAATATGCCCGAACTTTTGAAAAATTCGGGCTTTGAAAAAATAGAGCGATATACTTTAACTTTTGGAATAGTTCAGGTAATAATCGCAACTAAATAAGATTATTACATTTTATTTCAATGTATATGATAACAAAGTTTCCGAAACATTAGTAGTAGTATCGGCTAAATTTACTCCCTGACCACTAAAGGCGCTAAAAACTGCACCGCTTCCCTGCCATTTCACCACTCCAATATTTTGTACTAACCAGGCTGTTGCGCTATATTGATAAGTTGAAGGAGCAGCAAAGAAATTTGATTTGTTAGGTATTGTCAATGTTAAAACATAATTAATTTTTTGAGCATTCTGGGTAGATTGACCGTTAGACAAGTTAAGAGTTAATTGTTCCGTACCCACATAATTAGCTTTTACGTTAACAAGGTTAAAACTTAATGGACCGTATTTAAGTCCTAAGTTAAATACATCCCAATTAGTCCCGCTTTGAAATGAAAGAACGAATGCTTTTAATCTTGAATCGATAGAAATATAAGCCATTAAAGAATCAGGAATAATCTTTGAAAGTCCGGTTGTATCAAGAGCAAAGAATACAGAATCTCCTGAAACTTGGAAAAAGGAAAGATTAACCTGATTACCAATACCGAATGTCAAAGTATCAATTTCTTTTTGAAATGAAACTCCATTGACAACTGCTGTGCCGCTAAAAGTTGCTGATCTAGTGCCTGTTATGATACCTCCGGTTGAATCGGTTGTGTGAATTGAATATAAATAATTGTTCCCGTCATTATTAGGGAAATAAGCTAAATTTGCTCCTGATGCAGGAGGACTTACAGTATTGCTATTTTTGCAAGCAATTACAAAAAATGGTAGCAATAATATTAAAAGATTTATATATTTTTTACTTTTCATAAAGATTCCTATTTATTATTAGTTTGATCAATTCATTAAAAGCTTTAGCCCGGTGGCTAATGATATTTTTTTCATAAAGGGTTAATTCAGCCATGGTTAATTCATATCCATCAGGGATAAAATACGGATCATATCCAAATCCGTTTATTCCTCTCCCCTTAGTTACAATTCTGCCTTTAATTTCGCCATTTGCTGAAAAATAATTCTTCCCATCAAAATAAACAGCTGTACAAACATACTTTGCAAAATGGGGTTCATCAAAGTTTTTTATTTCATTTATGAGTTTCTCATTATTTTCTTGATCTGAAGCATACTCCCCTGAATATCTTGCAGAAAAAACTCCGGGATGACCACCTAATTGCATTACTTCTAATCCGGAATCATCTGATATAACAGGGACTCTTAGTGCATCAAAAACAGTTTCAGCCTTTATTTTTGCATTTGCCTCAAATGTTGATCCATTTTCAATAATTTCAGGAAAGTCTAATCCAAGAAGAGATAAAATTTTAATATCACCAGTTCCGAAAATTTCGGTGACTTCTTTTATTTTCCCCTTATTTTTTGAAGCAAATACTAAACTATTCATTTTTCAATTTAATTGACTTAAATTTATAGAATATATTAATTATTGCCCCAATAGAGGTCATTGAGTTGAGAATTGAAAATATTAGATCACCGAGAAAAAAAGAATAAAGCATAAGTGAAAAACTGCCTATACTGTTCAATAATAAAAAATAACCGTTAACCTTGCAATATTTTTCTCTTATTGTTTCAAAAGTTTGTGGAATCCAACTAGCAGCTAGAGTAACTAACCCGATATAACCTACAAAAATCATCTCATACCTTTCAATATTTTCTAATTATTTAAAAATTCTTTTATGAATTTTTCAATTCACTCAAGATTTTTTCGGTAATTTCAAAAGCATACCGTAAATGCGGTATAACTATTGAACCTCCAACTATTAGAGCAATATTAAAACTTTCATATAATTCTTCTTTAGTTGCGCCTTCCTGAATGGAACGATCAATATGATAAAAAATGCAATCATTGCAGCGTAATACCATCGACGCAACTAATCCCATCAACTCTTTAGTTTTTGCCGGTAGGACTCCGTTTATATACGCCTTATTATCTAAAGCAAAAAATTTGTTAAAATCTCTAAAACCGGAATTAAGAATTTTATCATTCATATCAGTCCGGTATTGCCTAGTTTCTGAAGTAGTTTTTTTCATTTCACATTTATTAGATTAATTATTTTATTGCAAATATAAGTAATACCATATTATTATAATATTTAATTAAATTATAAATGATATGAAATTTTAAACACAACATTTCTTCTTTCTTCGAAACTGGCGCTGCTGAAAAACGCACCTTTAAGTAGATGAGCATGATCAAGCAAATTCGTTATTGTTAGTGATGGCTCAATTGATGTTCCATTTCCAAGTCCAAATGTATATCCCCCGGAGAGGTTAAATATCCAAGATGGTGTCGTATGAGCACTCTGATTGAAATCAAAAAGACCGGTTTTGAAAGCATAATTTCCATTCCCATTAGTTAATCCGGAACCATAGATGCCCACTAGATTCAGAAACCAATTCCTTGGTTGATAATTTAAACCGGCAACTATTGATAACCTTTGATCATGATCTAAGTCAAATGACATTGTGGAAAGATTTGCAGGTATAAATCCGCCAGAAATAGGGCCAATTCCAAACGCATGAATAAGTGCGGCATTTAGATAACCCGAAAATGGATTTGATGGATCAGTATAAGTCAAACTTAATTCGAGTCCTCGAACTATTATCCGATTAATATTTACATTAACTCTAATTGTGCTTGCACCTAAAGTTTGGTCATCTAAACCAGGCGTTGATTCCTTATAAAAATAATCAATTTTAGAAGTAAATCCATTTAGAAAGTTATGGATTATTCCTCCTTCGTATAAGTTATCCTTTTCTGGGTAAGTAGGCAAGGCTGAATCTCCCACAGATGTTGCAATCGAAGACAATCCCTCGATATTGATTGGTATAAAGAGTCTGTCGTAACTTAAATACAAGGTTGTAAAATCATCCGTAAAAAAACTTATCTTAATTCTTGGTTCAATTTGCGATTGAAGCTGTATAACAGGGGCAATGTGCTGATCATACCTAATTCCTGCTTCAATTCTAGTCCACTCATACGGATGAATATTAGACTGGGCAAAAAGAGCAAAATCAGAGCCAGTAAATTTAGAACTGTTTAATGGACCATTCCCTTTTTTATCATTAAATTTAAAATTTTCTGTCCCGTCAGTTACACTAAACTCCAATCCGTATGCATAACTAAAATAATGAGATAATTCATTACTAAATTTTATCCTCGTTCCATAAGTAACAAAACTTCTATCCTGGTTAACAGTGTAACTATTAGTGGTATCATTTGCTAAATATTGGACAGTTTGATCATATGGACTTGTATTATATTTTAGTCCTCCTTCCCTTACATATAACCCTGCAAATAATTCATTTGAATTATCAGTCTTATTAGAGAAAGTATGGTAATATGAAAGAGTCTGAAAAGAATTATAACTTCCTTGAGTATCATAATTAATACCTTCAATTGGATCAAAAGGGATTTGAGTTTGGGTTAAGCTATAATTTAAGTTAGTTGTGAGGTAATCATTTTCGCTTAAGAAGTAATCCATTTTTCCATAAAGAAAATAATCGAACCCATGATCATTAAATAATGTCGGAACAGGTTGATCAATTCTTCTATCAGTTTCGGCTCTTGACCCTGTTATGAAATATCCAAAATTATTAATATGATTACTAATAGACAAACTTTGTCCATTGGAATTAAGAGCCTTAAAACTGCCCACATTCGAACCAAGGTTTTCATTATTAGAGGTCAAATAGCTCCCTGCATATGTCGATAAATTTAACTGGAATTTCCCGGGAGGGACTTGATTTCTAATGTCTACTATAGCTGCTATTTGTCCGCCGTATTCAGCAGGAAATCCACCCGTATAAAATGTAATATTTTTAATAACTCCCGGATCTACCACTTCATTCAGACCTCCGAAAACACCCAGAGGTATAGGAATGCCGTCAATTAAATAAGTAAACTCACCATGCTGTCCTCGAATATGAACCTCTCCTGAAGGAGCTCTTACTGCACCTGTCAAATTTTCTTGGATCACAGTTGTCATTCGAGCTTCCGGAGCGGGATGAAAAGTTGCTAATTCAAAAGACTTATAACCGGCTTTGACATCTATATAATTAGAGACATGATTTTCTTTCTTACCAGTCACTACAATTTCTTTTAGACCTATTGCACTTTCCTGTAAAGCGATTTTAATGCTTTTATGATTTTGATCTATCCTCAGTGGTAATGAAATATCTTTATATCCTATGTACTGAGTATATAACTTATAATTTCCTGAGGCAATATCGATGAAATTAGCAACCCCAAATTGATTAGATTCTTTTACATTAATGATTTTCTCATTTTGCTTTAAAATTAAGGTTACTAGCTCAAGGGGCGTATTATGAGCAGAATCAACTACAGTAACTGAAAAATTAAAAGTATTGGATTTTTTTATTTCTTTTGGGAATGAATAAAGACATTTATTTGAAGAAACAATTATTATGATTAAAATTGCAAATAATACTTGGATCTTTAGTCTTAAAAAGGTTAATGGATTCATATATAATAATTCTTTTATTTTATAAAAACAATTTGACTTTAGCAGAATTACAATATGAAATAAATATCCTAATTAGAAGTGAATTAACTATACTTTCATAATTAGAAAAATTAGTTCATTAGAACTTAATATTCTGCATTTTATAATTTAACCGGATTTATAAAAAATTTGGAGGGGCTCTATGTTGATTGCTATTATATAGGGGTTTTGGCTGAGAGTTTATTATGCTTAAAAAAGAAAAATTTTGTTCCGCGTTTTGCTGAATAAAGTTAAAAACATGCGTAAAGTTATAATCTATTACTGTGCTAGCAAATTGCTGGACCATACATTCATGCGTAAGGTCATCCCTGCTGTCAAGAGGATTTGAATTTGTCCGGTTTACATTATTTGCTAACTTATAATTACCAGTCTGAATGTCAACATGATGATAATGGAAGATTGTTAATGATATAAGAAATAAATATGCAAATAATACAGAATATGCTATTATTTTTCGATATTTATTTAGTAGAGACATCATTTAAAATTATAATGAATAA
>JAJYOQ010000250.1 GCA_021796135.1 Bacteroidota bacterium | reverse complement strand
ATAGATCCCGCTGATGCTAAAGATTTTGATGATGCTCTTTCAATCGAAGAAACAGAAGAAGGTAATCTTTCTATCGGAATACATATAGCCGATGTCAGTCATTTTGTTGTCTTAAATTCAGCTATAACTGAATATGTAAGTCGCTCCTCATTCGGGACTAAAGAACATATATTATTAGAAAGTTTTTCAGGCAGCATAGGAATTACTTTTCCTACAAGATAGACACTGTTTCCCCTTTCGGATGCAGTTTGATCTATCGCTGAATTTAAGACAACAAAATGACTGACATCGGCTATATGTATTCCGATAGAAAGATTACCTTCTTCTGTTTCTTCGATTGAAAGAGCATCATCAAAATCTTTAGCATCAGCGGGATCTATTGTAAAAACTATTTTATTTCGGTAATCAATTCGTTTTTTTAATTCAACGGGAGATATTTTGTCATTTACTGCTTCTGCCTCATCAAGCACTTTTTTTGAAAATTTATATGGAAGCGCAAACTCCCTGGCAATTGAAATTAAATCTGCATCAAGAGTCCCGGCTTTTCCTAAGACTTCTATTATTTTACCTTCAGGATTCTGCATTGCAGAGCCCCAGTTAATCTTTCCGGCAATAACCTTTTCACCGACTATAGCGCCGTTAAGATATTCAGGATCAATGTAAATATCTTTATAAAATAAATTATCGTCCGGTTTTACAAAATAAAATGATTTTGATTTCTGAAGAGTGCCGACAATTTCTTCTCTGGATCGCTTAATTACATTTATAATCTGTCCTTCGACATTTTTTCCCCTTTTATTTGCGAAAAGAGAGACTTCAACTGTATCACCGTTAAAAGCATTTCCTAAATTTCTCGAGGATATAAATACGTCACCAAATGTAGAATTTTTAATTACTACGAAGCCAAATCCTGCCTCAACTACTTGCAATATACCTGTAAGTGTATTTGAAGATGGTAATTTATTAATACCATAACGCTTGCCTTGTTTTGTGATTAGTCCTTCTTTTGAAAGATCATAAAGAGCGGATTTCATTGCTTCATATTCGTGATCGGAACTTATATTTAGACTTTTTGCAATTTCTTTGCTTTTAAAATCTTTTCCGGGATTTCTTTTAAAGAATGATATAATTTTCTTTTTCATTAAAACTCAAATTTATATTGTAGACCTAATTCATTTACCATTTCATTTGAAATTGTAGTTTGTGTTATTGCCTGCTTACGCTCTAATCTTAATATCAGACTTTTATAGATCGGATATTCTATTTTAATATTTGCCTGACTTAAATCTTGAAATACATCCGTTGAACCGCCGATTGTATATTTAAAGTCCTTTAATTTTCCTACCAGGTTAAATTGAGTCGTTGACCCAACGCTTCTTAATTCTACGCCTTTTACATAATCTCCAAGGTAGCGGTTTAAAAATCCGCCGAGCATTGATCCTGCTATTGATGTAGCTGCCCCGGTAACTAATCCTGCCTGTTTTATTGCTGACGACTGCTGCTGGGCGGTCAAATCTGCTGCAAATTGCCCCTGCAATATAAACATTAACGCATCGTTTTCATCTTTGGTCTGATCCGCAACATTATTATTTATATTATCAGCACCAACATATACAGAAATATTATTTGGGTCACTTAAAAAACTTTTTGATAAATCTTTTAATGGACCCTTTAACCTGATTTTTATAGCAACCGGTTCAACTTTATTATCTCCTGTTGGCGGAGTATAATCATTTTTGTATGTAGCAACCACATTTAAATAAGGATTGCTAAGCTCGCTTTCAAATCTAATTGTCCCGCCGGCATCAAAGGTTTTAAGAAACTCCATTGTAGAACCATCAAGTAAAGTTAATTCTCCTTGTGCATTAGACCTTCCGCTTATCATTTGATATTGGAAATCGCCTTTTAATAAAGCTGTCAAATTTTGATCTAATTCTTTTGAAATTACAAACTTCAAAGTAGCTTCTTTTTGAACGCTGACATCAATTGAATAATCGAAAGTACTCTTTTTTAAAGCTTTGGATTTGTTTAGTTGACTTCTTTTTTGTGCAAGTCTAATTAAACTTTCCACATCACTTTGATTTTTCTTTTCTTTAACACTGTCAAAAGCAAATCTATAAATAAAATTACTCGATGAATTTTGATATGCTTCCTGCACAGGTGGAAAGGTCAAATTTGCATTTTTAATTATAATCGGGGCATGCAAATATTCACCTTTTGAATTAGCAGTAAATTCGACATCGCCGTTTGTCGCAATGACAAGATCACCATATACCGCAGGACTGGCATAACGGCTTTCATTACTTAAAACTTTTAGGTCTCCGTTTATATTAAACTGTGAGGAAATAATATTTAAATTTTCAAGAATTGCTTTCCCGCTGCCTCGAATTATTCCGCCTTCTTTGGTCTGCGAACTATTTGCTATAAGCAAGCTGTCAAGAGAAAGCGATTTATTATCTATTGATACTTTAATCCCTGCATTATATTCAAGATTATTGGCATCAACAATAAAGTCGGCATTGTTTACTTCTAATAGACCATTGATTATAGGTTTTGCATAAGTTCCTGCAACAGTCAGGCTTGAATTTAATGTTCCTTTCAATTTATTTATTGATGGGAGACTATTACCTAATGCAGATAAATTAAAACTTTTTGCAGATAATTGAACATTTAAGGGGCGGGAATTTATTAGCCTCTCACCTGCTCCGATAAATGCCAGGTCAATTGGTATTTCACCTGTTAATTGTAATTCTGAGTTTGATTTACTCAAAGTGGAATCTAAAAAATTAATATTTAAAGATAATGTCTGATCGGAATAGTGAAATTTACTTACCAGCGTGCCAAAAACCTGATCTTTAAAAGATACGGTGTCAGCTTCAAAATTTAAATTAATAGTCGGCTGAAAATAATTCCCGTTTATTTCAGCTTTAAGATTTAAATTAGCATCTATATCATTACTTGGGTTTAACCCCAGGAAATTTGTACCAAAATCAAAACCGCTTAAATTTGAAACTGCAATATTTAGACTTTGATTACCGGTACGTGATAAATATCCTTCAACATCAACAAAAGAATTATTCCTAAATAACTTGAAATCCTTTACATCAATCCTGTCCTGTGAATATTCAATAGTCATCTTTTTCTTATTTTGTAAATTGAACTGATTGTAAGTCATTTTCAAATTGTTAATATCTGATTGTAGTATATTTCCCAATAAATACATATTCCCATCTAAATTGACATCAATGCTATCATTGACTTTAGCCGATAGATTAACACCGGCACTATCATTAAATAAATTTAAAGCAAATTTAAATTTATTAATATTTGTGCCGGCAAAGATTCTGTCTGCATTAGTATTTAAAGCAATATTTATATCACGAAGGGATTGGGCATTTAGTCTATTATTTATAGTTGTGTTAAAATTCAGTCCCGTTGTGAAAAAAACATTTTGATCATTCCAGAATTTTATATAATCAAATGAAGAGTTTAACGATATACTTAATGTATCTGAATTATTCTTAATTTCTCCGCCTAGACTACCGCTGACACTTAAATGAATATTTTTAAGAAACGAAGAAATAAGATCGAAATTCTTAAATTCTATTTGATAATTTATGTCCGAATTGCTATAAGTATTCTGAACAGAATTGTTATTTATGGGTATGCTAATACCGGTTTGAACTTGTTTATTAAAATTATTCTGCGGTTGGAAAATTTCATTATACTTATAATTAATGTCTTTACTGATTAGAGCTGACTCATCACTCATCATTTTTATAGTTTGCTTAACAGAAAAATTACCTTGCAGGGTAATATCTGCAATATCAGAAATTAAATTAATAACTCTATTGCCGTTATCATTACTTCGGATATCTGCTATTGCCCGAACATGATTTAGTGTTATTCCGTTATATATTGAATTATTTAATTCCATTGATGCATAAAGATTTGTTTTGTCCAGATCGAAACTATTGCCGCTAGCATCAATATTAAAATTTAAATTGCTTTGCAATGAAGAATCATTAATAAATTTTTCTAAATTTAAATTTTTCATAAAACCGTTGAGAGTATATGCCGGATTTCCTTTTTGAGCAAAATCTAATAATCCCTTAAATGAGGCTTGTGTTGTATCGGATAACGCATTAAAAGCAAAATTAATTTTTTTATTGCCGGCTATTGCAGAAATTCTCAGTGAATCAAATTTATTTCCGTATATTATCGATCCTCCCCCATAAATAGTAATTTCAGAGTTCATATTTTCAGGCTGAAATCCGCTTCCGGTTATAGAACCTTTTGAAGTTAAAACAATAGGTAGTCCGGTAAGCTTTCCAATATCAAAATTATTAGACTCGAAAGAAACTTTATATCCCGGATTTTTACTTCTAAAATCAAGTGCTGCTTTTAAATCAAGGCTGCCTTTATCATTTCTGGCAAATAAAGAAGTATTGAAGTTCTGAGGATTGCCCCTATAATTTAAAGTGTCAATTTTTATTATCCCGGCTAAAGATCCGGCATTCGCGGATGGAATAAGTTTGTTTATGTTTGAGGCATCAATTATTGATTTAGAAAAAGAAGCATCAATATAAGTTTCTTTCGGTTCCAAAATTTCCCGAATGTTCCCTTTTACCTCCAAATGAGTATTTAGATAATTAACTTTCAACAAGTTAAGATTCAATGTTTTTAAATTTCCTGTCGCAGCCAAATCAACATCAATCGCACCTTTCAGAATATTTGTCGATGGGACGAAAGAAGACAAGTCATCAAAATTAAATTTATCGGCATTAAGCTTCACATCCAGTGTAGCTTTTTCTAATTTCGCTGTTGTTAACGTATCAAAGATATTTATATTATCAACTTTTGCAAATAAATTCAACTTTGAATTACCGGTAATGATTTTAAAGTTGTCAATCCAAACTCCTTTTTCACTCACAAAAAATTTACTTGAAAAATTCAATAAGTTAAATTTTTTAAGATTCGGAGAAAATGATAGCCGCTTGATATTAGCTTCAAAGTAATTATTGGCTATATCAGCTTGACCGCTTAATGATAGAATGAGGTCTTTTATTCTAAAATCATCCATATTTAATGCATCATAATTCTCCTTGCTGCCGACTTTGTTATACTTTTGAAGTGTAAAGCCGACATTATCTAAAGACAAATTTGCTACTACTATCTTGAATGGAAATTTTGAATGTGTAGTATCAGGCGGTTTTGAAGGAAATAATTTTGATATATTTAATTTACCGAGACTGTCAGAAATAAAACCAATTTTTGTGTTTTTGATTTCAATATTTCTCACATAAATTCTTTTTACTAAAATTTGAAGCGGGCTGAATTCTAAACCAATAGTTTCTGAATTTAATAATGTATCCGGACCCATATTTACAACAGCATTCCGAATATAAAGCGAAGAAAAAATTGTTCCGTCTATCTTGCCGATACTTATATGACCGTTTAGACTTTTATTTGCCAATTTAACAACGGTCGATCTTAAATATTCACGAAATGTGGAAGTTTGACTTATTCCGAGGAATACGAAGAAGATTGTAAGTAGTACAATTCCTGAGTATAAAAAGAAATTTACAATTTTTCGAAAAAGAGATCGTTTTTTCTTTATTTTTTCTTTTTCAGCCATTAAATCCGGTTCTTATGTTTTTGCATTGAAATACACATCAATTAATATAATATTCTATCAAGATAAAATGCATTAACTACTATACTTTTGCAAAATCTTCTGAATAATTTTTGATGTAGATGAATCATTCACAAATTCAATCGCCTTAACTACACCGCCGTTCGATTCTACAACTTCCCTTCCGATTATTTTATCAAGAGACCAGTCTGCTCCCTTTACCAAAATATCAGGTATTAGGTTTTCAATTAGTTTGGCTGGTGTATCTTCTTCAAATATAGTGACAAAATCGACAGGTTTTAAATTTGAGATGACAAATGCACGCTCATTTTCAAGCAGAATCGGTCTTTTGTCACCTTTAATTCTTTTAACTGAAGCATCGCTATTTATGCCGACAAATAGAACATCTCCCAGCGCTTTAGCTTTTAAAAGATAATCTACATGTCCGCCATGAATCAGATCAAATACACCGTTTGTAAAAACTACTTTTTTGTTTTCTTTTTTAAATTTTCTTCTAAGGGATATTAATTCATCAAGTGTTTTAACTAAATTCATTTTATATCCTTTGCTACGGCATCAAAAAGTT
>JAJYOQ010000249.1 GCA_021796135.1 Bacteroidota bacterium | reverse complement strand
TGCTGCATTTTTCTGCTGCGTATTATTAATCTGTTTTTAGTTCCAATCGCCCAAACGATGTAATTCCTTTTTCATCCCTTTGAGCGATTGAATTACAAGGGTTGTCAACATATCTTTTATCTGCAAGCATAAATTAAATACTTATATGTCTTGTAAATTTCATTAACCGAAAGAGTCATTATGAAAAAATTAAACATCATTTTATTAGTCCTACTTTTTGCAATGTCCCTAATATCGTATAGCTGTACAGCTAGCGGCGGGGTAACTATCAGCAAAGTGCAAAGTGTAAAAGTGTCCAAATAATTATTTAGGATAATTGCTTTTGCTTGAAGCGCTGATGAAATTATACTTGATTATAATTTTATCGAAAACAGTAATATAAATGAAGACAACACATGAAAAAGATAATTAGATTTCTTGCTTTTGTAATTACGTTGATGATAGTTAATGTAATATATTCGGGACAAACATTTGCCCAGCAAAATGATATTAATTACCAGGAGTTTTACAATCAGCTAAGCCCATATGGTCAGTGGGTTGATAACCCCGATTACGGATATGTATGGATTCCGGATGTTAGTTCGGATTTTTCTCCATACTCAACTAACGGGTATTGGGTATTGACAGATTATGGCTGGACATGGGTATCAGACTATAATTGGGGATGGATAACGTTTCATTATGGACGCTGGGATTTCAATAACTATTACGGATGGTATTGGGTTCCGGATAATGAATGGGGTCCTTCCTGGGTTACGTGGAGAAGTTCCGAAGGTTATTATGGCTGGGCGCCTATGAGACCGGGAATTTCGGTCAATGTTTCATTCGGCAGTTATAATAATGCATCTGACGATCATTGGATATTTGTAAGAGATAGAGATTTTGAAAGACATGACATTGGAAGGTATCAAGTAGACCGCAAAAATAATTTAACGATTATTAATAATTCAACCGTAATTAATAAAACTTATTTTGATAATAAAAGGAATACAACATTTGTCACCGGACCCAGCAGAGGAGATGTTCAAAAAGTTACCGGCAGAACAATTAGACCGGTAATAATCAGAGAGAATAATAAACCGGGGCAAACTTTAAGGAATAATCAATTACAGATATATATGCCCCGTGTACAGAAGAATAACACCGGACATAAACTAGCGCCGGCAAGAATTTCAAATGTAAAAGACGTGAAAAGAATAACTGTAAGAGAAGCCGGAAAACAACCGCTAAAAAATCAAGTACTTGACGGCAAATTTAATAATGGTCAACGTCAGCCTGCGGTTAATCAGCCGAATAAAATTAATAATAGGGTTAACAATAATACGCAGCAGAAAAATGCAGCACCGGATAATAATATAAATAAAGAGCGACAGCAATCTGCTAATCAAGTAAATAAAGTAAACTCAAGAAATCAAACAATTCAACCTCATAGGTTAGACCCGGCAAAAAAGATAAATAAGGCAGTTCAACCGGCAAAACTGAACCGTACAAATCAGCCGATTAGCAATAATAGAAATAATATTCCAAATAAAAACCGGGTTTTAGATCCTCAAAGACAAGTAAGACCAAGCAATCCACCATCGCATCAACAGGTTAAAAATATTTCACCAAAAGCTAGACCATCAAAAGCTCCTCAAAAGAATAATGTTAATCGTCCGGCAAAACCCGATCCTAAAAGCGATAAAAATGTAATTAAAAACCCTTAGTAACTGCTTGGTTCTGATATTGATTACGGCTGGAAAAGCTGATTGCAAATTTTTAATGCACGGGATAGCTAAAATTAGAATGTAATATTTGAAATTAAATTGAAAGGATATATAACATGCTTTACACAATCGCAGTTGTTTTAATTGTTTTGTGGCTTCTTGGAATGATTACTTCATACACTATGGGAGGAATTATTCATGTTCTTCTTGTAGTAGCAATTATTATGATTTTAGTAAGAGTCATTAGCGGGCGCCGGGTACTTTAATTTGACATTTGGGACTACAAATGAATAAAACAAATGATTTCCCTCAAGGCACACGCTTTCTAATAATAGCAGCTGCTTTGGTAATTATTATGGCTGGCATTAGCCTTGCGCAGTCAGTAATTGTATTAGGGCTGCTATCGGTATTTCTTGCTTTGATAGGCACACCGCCCGTTCTTTGGCTGGAAAAAAAGCGTATTCCTTCAATAGCTGCAGTAGCGTTCGTCGTTTCTGTAATGATCATTATTTTACTTTTGATTGGAGTTTTAGTTGGAACATCGATAAAGAGTTTTTCCGGAGCCCTTCCGTTTTATCAAATGCGCATACAAGAACAAATTTCGTCATTTGAAAATCTGCTAATAAGCAAGGGAATTACCGGTTCAGATAAAGCTCTACTGAATTATATTAATCCTGAAACGATAATGAACTTTACAGCGAGCTTACTTTCCGGATTGAGTTCAGCGCTTTCCAACATTATTCTTATATTACTCACAGTAACATTCATTCTGCTAGAAGTCTCAAGTTTCCCAATTAAACTTCGTACAGTACTCGGAAATCCCAAAGCAGTATTTCCAAAATTCTCTAAGTTCGTTATCGATATCAGGCATTACCTTGTAATTACGACATTAATCAATCTTGCTGCAGCAATAATAATAGGAGTTTGGTTATCTATAATCGGAGTTCAGTATGCGGTACTTTGGGCTTTCCTGGTTTTTCTTTTACATTATATTCCTAACATAGGTTCAGTAATAGCAGCTATTCCAGGGGTATTAATGGCTCTTATTCAACTTGGAGTGGGCAGCGCCATATTAGTGGCTGCCGGATATCTGGTTGTCGGTTTCGTTATCGGTAATATTATACAACCAAAAATTATGGGATCACGGATGGGGCTATCCACATTAGTCGTATTCATTTCAATGATATTTTGGGGAAGTCTTCTTGGTCTAACCGGCGCTATACTTTGTATCCCATTAACAATGACATTAAAATTTGCATTTGAGAGCAATGAATCGACGAACTGGATTGCAATTTTACTAGGTCCGGAAAATTATGAAAATACTGAGAAATAAATATTTACATACAATTGATCGAAAAAAGCTATCACGCAGACAAATTGCTATATTCACAAGTTTAGCTGTCGGCATTCTTTTATTCTTATCAGTATTAATATTTCTATTTTTCCCGCAAACTTACTTAAACGGGTTTTTAAAAGACAGAATCATAGATGCATTCACAAAATCATATCCGGAGTATTCATTAAAGATTGAAGGTGTAAATTTCAATGTTTTAAAAAATCGAATTGAATGCGATACAATTTTTATTACAAGCACGGTTTCAGCATTTACATTCAGTATTAATAAGTTCTCTTTAGACGGAATAGGCTGGATTAAACTACTCCGCGATAAAAATTTTACTATCAATAGTCTGACTAAAGCTTCTTTGGATGCAGAAGGAATTGTACTGAATCTTAGACAAGCGCAAAATCAAATCAGCTGTAGTCGTTTACATTTATCGGTGCCGGATTCAGAAATTGCAGTTGACTCTGTGAAAATTAAGCCCACAATAACCGACGAACAATTTTTTGCCGAAAGCAAATACAGAAGTGCAAGATATATTTTAGAATTTCCAAAAATTAGAATAAAAGGTTTAGAATACTCCGGACTGCTGGACGGGAATGGATATCGTACCCGATCTATAGCGATCAGCGATGCCTTTATAGATGTACTGGTAAACATGGACAAATCTTTCGATAAAAATTCCCCAAGCCCTTTGATGCCGAATAACGCATTAGCTTCATTAAAGGATACTCTAAGCATAGACAGCTTACAATTGATAAATAGCCGGTTACATTATCAGGAGAGGTATGCGGTAGGCGCCAAAGCTGCACTGATAACATTTGATAAAATGCATCTTCTTGCAGAAGGGATTGTTAATCATACCGGCAGACGTGACACAATTGTTATTCATGCGGAAGGAAATTTTATGAATACGAGCGCAATGAAGATGCGAATGTTAATTCCGCTCGGATCGCCAGAATTTTCATTCAGCTACAGCGGATCACTTAATCAAATGGACGTAACCGATCTAAATAAATTTCTTGTAATAGCCGAACATCATCGGATAGAATCGGGAATACTTCGTTCTGCAGCATACGATATTCATGTAAATTCGGGTCATGCATCCGGTTATGTACGAGCAGAATATACAAACTTATCAGTCGGCATACTTGATAAAAAAACCGGCAGGGGAAACGGGATTTTAAATGAAATATCTTCTTTCATTGCTAAGACATTCATAATTAGGGGAAACAATATACCGGATAAATCCGGCTCAATGAAAATAGGAGTTGTAAAATTTACGCGATTATCCGATGAACCATTTATTCAATTTGTCTGGTTTGCGCTGAGAAGCGGTGTAGGCAATGTTGTAGGTTTTTGAAAGCTATAATATAATCCAAAAGATGTAGTCCCTTTTTCATCCCTAAGACTGATTGCAGCGCCAGGTGCTTCTACTTATATTTTATTCAGAATAATGAACTATATGCAAGCATTAATTACACATATTAAGGAAAGAAAATGAAAATATTATACCTAATATTTTATTTGATTTTAGTTTCAGCGTCTATTTCAGCACAAAATAATTTTGAATCCGGAAATAATTCTCTTTCATATAAAAATATCCGGTTAAGCAGGCAGTTATCAAACAATGAAATTAACCGATATTCCGATTTAACTCCTAACCCAAGCCGGGCTACTTTATTGGACACAATCAATACTGCATTGACAGACACCATGAAGTACAACATGTACGGTGATTTGCTAAATGACAACCCCGCATACAATCCGATGCAGCCATTATGGAGACCTATAGTGGGTGTAATTGCTTCCAATCTTGTAACAAGCATGCTTGATATTTATATATTAAATTTTGATTGGGCACACGTTGGTTTTGTATCCTGGGGGCGAAATTTAAAAGCAGGTTTTCCCTGGGGGCAGAGCTGGATATGGGCTCCGGACAGATTCGGAGTAAATATGCTGCTGCATCCTTACGGCGGGGCTGAATTTTTTAATTCCGCGCGTGCTAATGGATATAATTTTTGGGAATCAGCGCCAATGACTTTTTTAGGTGCATATATGTGGAAGATATTCGGAGAAACCGGAACACCGGAGCGAAATTCTTTGATAGCCACTTCTTTTGGAGGCATATTCGTCGGGGAAATATTATACAGATTAAGTTCAAACGTTTTGGATGATCAGGCGACCGGATCAGAAAGAATATTCCGTGAAATTGCAGGAGGACTTATCGATCCAGTCAGGTTTACTGCAAGACTCCTACAAGGGAAACTTTTACACGTTACCGATCAAGAAGAAAATCAGAAAGAACCTCTTAACATAACAATGGCTGCAGGAGCGCATTGGATAAATGAAGGGTCAAGCTTCGGGACGGGCGGATTGACTGAATTATTCAACATTAATTTTGATTATGGGAATCCATTTGAAAAAATTTCACGTAAGCCATATGATTATTTCAAGGTTAGAGGTGATTTGAATTTTGGCGTAGGAAGGAAAGTGGTCGATGCAGTTGACGGGTTCGGAATTTTAACCGGCAAAAATCTGCAATACGGTAATTTAGAAATCCTTGAAGGTATATATCAGTATTGGGATTATATGGATAATAGAGCATTTGAATTAGGCACATTTGGGGTCGGAGGCGGGTTAATTACTAAATTAAAACTAAACGAAAGTGATAACCTTTACACTAATATACATCTTGTTTTTGATCCATTCGGCGGAAACAGCAGGGTAGGCGGACCGGACACATCCCAGTTTAGGGATTATGAATTCGGCGGAGGAGCTCATACAATGATTGAGTCTACAATTAATTTAGGGGGATGGATAAATTTTTCAATCACAGCTTATTATTATTGGTTTCATACGTATTCCGGAACACCGGGAAATAATTATATCGCTTTATTTAATCCGAGTATTTCAGTACAGCTTTATAAAAATTTAAGCGTGGGAATTCAGCAAGTGGCATATTATTCAGATAGATATTCTAAGTACTATCCCAGCGATCATGTGGTAAGGACTGAACAGAAATTATTTGTACAACTTTATATAGAAGATTTCAAGTTCATAAAATAAAAGTGCTCTATTTTATTTCCATCTTAAAAGGTAATACTATGCGAAACAAATTATTTTTATCTCTTTTAATATTTATAATTTGCGAAACTTCGGGTTTTGCGCAATTAAAATATACTTTTCCACAATTCTTCAAAGAA
>JAJYOQ010000248.1 GCA_021796135.1 Bacteroidota bacterium | reverse complement strand
TTCAGGATTATATAATGTATATAAACCAGTTATAAAAATTATTGATCCCATGAGTAATAAAATTAAACCTACGAAATACCAAATTGGCTTCATGTTTTCTCCTTATTTACCAGAAATAAATGTTTAGCGCAATAAGAACTATTAATGATAATATAGCATAAAATTCGGGTCTTTTGAAAAAGCTAATATCTTTATCAATATTTTCTTTAGTTAACCCTTTTACTAATCCGACAAGTTCTTCCTTAGGTTTTTTCTTTGTAAATAAACTGATCACTATTGTAACAATAAAACAAATTAACCAAGCCCACCAAGCTCGCCAAAAATTAACTGCCATATCGCTCGAAGCATGTGAAAGTGTAATGATGCTTTTATCAATCCAATTAAATTTATCTGCAAGGTATAAGAAAAATGAGGAGAACATTCCCGTTATTAAGCCCCAGAATGCTCCGTTTGGGGTAATCCAGACAACAAACATTCCGAGAAGCATTGTTGCAAAAAGCGGCGCATTGACCCAGGAAAATATTGCCTGCATATAATCCATTATGCTTGGAAAACTCATAGCCCAATATGCCGTACCCAGACTAATTATAATTCCTACAATAGTTGCGGCGCGACCCATCCAAAGCAAATGAGTATCTGAAGCTTTTTTGTTAATAATTGATTTGTAAATGTCGTAAGTCCAAACCGTATTAAAGGCACTTATGTTACCGGCTTGTCCTGCCATAAAACCGGCAAGCAAAGCAGTAACTCCAAGTCCAATCAATCCTTTAGGATAATATCTAGCAATAAGAAGAGGCAAAGCAGAATCATAATTAATATGCCCATTATCAGAAAGCAGATGAAATCCGCTTTTGGGATCACCGGCTAGTACAAGAGCAATAAGTCCTGCCAGAATTACAATAAAAGGTAATGCCATCTTAAAGAACGAAGCAAGAATTGGAGTCATTCTGGCTGATCGCAAATCTTTAGCTGAGAAAGCACGTTGGACAACAAGAAAATCAGTGGTCCAATAGCCAAAAGACAATACAAATCCTAAACCTAATACAATACCGCCCCATGTAATTACCATACCATTTTGAGTTGGATCTCCCGATGTTGACCATAATGTATTAAAAGAAGGAGGAATTCTTGCAAAGATTTCTTTAACACTTCCAATTTCCACAATTCCTAAAATAGACACTAGGAACAAACCAAACCAAATTAAAAAGAATTGAATTATTTCAGTAAAGATAGCTGACATTAAACCACTGAGAGTAACGTAAGCTGCGACAGTTACGGCAGCTGCCCACATACTAATGTGCCAGGGCCAACCAAGAAAAGTATGAAGTACAAGAGCCATAGCATAAAGATTGATTCCGGAAACAAGAAGAGTCATAATAGCAAATGCAATTCCGTTCAAAACGCGTGTCTTTTCATCAAAACGAAGTTTAAGATAACCGGGAACCGATTTTATTTTGCTGCTATAGTAAAACGGCATCATATAAATACCGAGAAAAAGCATGGCAGGAATGGCACCTATCCAGTAAAAATGCGCTACATACATACCATATTTAAAAGTATTGCCTGTCATTCCCATGATTTCTAAGGCACCAAGATTAGCTGAAAGAAATGCAATTCCAGCAACCCAGGAACTGTTTTTTCTCCCCGCAAGAAAAAAGTCTTCTTCGCTGGTGGTGAATTTTTTAAGATAGAAACCCAAACCTATAACAAATCCAAAATAGATGGCAATAATTAGCCAATCTACAAAAGATAAACCGATAGCATGCATTTTTCTTTCCCTTCAAAAACATTTCGCAAAACATACCTGTAAATTATTTTTTAGTCAAGAAGAATTTTGATGAAAAATGAAGCTGAAGTAATTTAAATATTATAGAAGTGTTAATAAACTAAGGGAAATTTAAAACAAAAACCTTATACCATTGAAATGATATAAAATCAGATTAAAAATCGTTTGAGATTTTCTTTATATGTTAATGTATCGCAAAAGAAATTACTGCAAGCAGTATAAAAAAAGTATATAGAATAACCCAACCTAAAGTAACAACAATCATAAACAAAACTATGTTATATGATGAAAGAAAGTCTTTAAACTTAATCCAAATCATCTCCGACCCCGAAGAAAAACTGATTTTATAAATAGTTAATTAATTGTGACCAATTCAATATTCGCAATATATGTACCACTTTGAAATAATTGATTTTTAGCAATTTTTGACTTAAACCGTACTAGTTCTTTTGCAATGATGGGAAGAATTTACAAACTTTTCTAATTTATAAGAGAATTCTAGCAGAGAATTTCAAATTAATAAAGTTATAACTAAGTTAGGCAATGATTTTTCAAAAAAATTTATACCTAATTTAATTGGAGACACCGATGAAAAAATTATTACTATCATTTGCAATTTCATTAGTTTTCTTTCTTAATATTGCATTAGCCGGAATTGAAGCTCGTTTTGTGCATGACCCGGATATTTTTAAAGATAAAATTGTTTTTTCTTATGAAGGTGATTTATGGATTGTGAGTTCATCAGGGGGAACGGCATCAAGATTAACTTCATTCCCGGGTGATGAATTTTCAGCAAAATTTTCTCCTGACGGAAAGGAACTTGCCTTTACCGGTAGTTATGATGGTTCATACAATGTTTATGTTATGCCGGTCGAGGGCGGAAAACCTAAAAGAGTCACATACAATCCGGGCGGAGGTCAATCAATTTGCTGGACACCTGACGGAAAACGGATAGTCTTCCGTTCTTATTTTGAAAATTTTATAATGCGTGACCCAAATCTTTATTTTGTTGATAAAGACGGTTCTGCGCCGGAAAGATTCCCGACAGACCGCGGCGTTAGATGCAGCTTTTCGGCTGACGGCAATAAAATTCTTTATGTCAGAAAAGGACTTGAAGAATATAATTGGAAGCGTTATAAAGGCGGCTGGTATACTGATATATGGATGTATGATTTTAAAAAAAATAAATTTACTCCGGTTTCTGATTATATCGGTAAAAATGCATACCCTATGTGGATTGGAAATTTTATGTACTTTGTATCCGATAGAGGTAACGGGATTGCTAATATTTTCAAAGAAAATCTAGACACTAAAGAAATTACTCAAATAACAAATTATGATGATTTTGACGTAATGTATCCTTCAAATGATAAAGATCAGATTGTCTACTTGCATAATGGTTTGCTTAACATACTCGATACAAAAACTGATCAATCTAAAACAATTACTGTTGAGGTTCCTTCGGACCAATGGGAATTACGTGACAGAATAATTAATCCCAAGGATTATATTCATTTTGCAAATATTTCAAACGATGGAAAAACTGTTGCGTTAGAAGCTCGCGGTGATATTTATACAATTCCGACTGGAAAAGGAAATACTCTGGATCTTTCTAATACTCCCGGCACCAGAGAGATGTATCCTCAAATTTCTCCGGATGGGAAATGGGTTGCATTTTTCTCTGACAAAACTGGAGAATATGAACTTTATATTCAAAGTATTGATGGCGGTAATTGGACTCAATTAACTACATCACTTGATAGAACTGACTATCACTTGCTTTGGTCTCCTGACGGGAAGAAAATATTATTCGGGAATAAACAGTTTGCAATTTTTTATATCGACATTGATACAAAGAAACTAGTTAAAATAGATTCATCAAACCAGATGAAAAATGATGAATTTTATTGGGAAATAAGTGATTATAATTGGTCTCCTGATAGCAAATGGATATGTTATAGTTTTGTTCAATACAATAAAAACAGTGAAATATTTTTATACAGCATTGATCAGCACAAAAAATTTCCGATCACAGATGATTTTTATGATAATATAAATCCAGTATTCGATGCAAATGGGAAATACCTTTACTATTTATCAAGCAGAAACTTTGATGTTCAAATGGATTTTTATGAGGACGATCATATAATTGCAAACCCGCAGCAAGTTATGGTTGTTCAGCTTCAGGGAGGAGAGAAACCGCCGTTTGATAATTCAGTAATGAAGGATGAACCAAAGGTCTCTGACAATTTTAGAATTGATTTAAATGGCATCAAAGAACGAACATATCCGCTTCCTGTTGAAGCAGGAAATTATTTCTATCTTAAAGCAGGGAACGGCAAAGTAGCTTGGTGTTCAGTTCCTAAATTTACTGAGGATGAATATGAAGAAATATTTAAACCTTCAGGTGCAACAAAATGGAATCTGCATATATTCGATATGAATGCTAAAAAGGAAATTATTCTTGATGAAAAAATTAAAAATTTTTCGCTTTCAACAAACGGAAACGAGTTATTAATTCAAAAGGACAAGGATATATATACTTCTTCAATGGATGATGCATATAAAACTAAAACCTGCGGAGAAAGACTAAATCTTGATGGAATGACTTATACCGTTGATGATCAAAAAGAATGGACTCAAATATTTAATGACACCTGGCGCTGGTATAGAGATTTTTTCTTTGATCCCAATATGTTTAACCTTGACTGGAAAACTATCGGCGATAAATACCGAGCCGATATCCCTTATCTCACTTCCCGAAGTGACTTAAATTGGCTGCTGCTTCAGCTTGTTGGTGAACTTAGTGTATCCCATACATACATTTCAGGAGGAGATATGGGTCCGGAAGCTACTCCTAAATCACCGGTTTTTACTGGCTGGCTGGGATGTGACTTTATGAATGACAATAATTCCTCATTCTATAAATTTGGTAAGATTTATGGACCGACAGAATATAATCTGAATTTAAAATCTCCCCTTTTACGCCCCGATATAGATATCAAAGAAGGCGATTATTTAATCGCTATTAACGGACATGAAATAAAAGCTCCTGAAGATTATTTCAAATATCTTCAAGTAACTGAGGGAGAAAAAGTTTCAATTACTGTTAATGATAAACCTGAAATGCAAGGAGCGCGTACTTATGATGTTGAACCGATAAAAAATAATCCGCAATTAAGATATTTTAATTGGCTGACAAATAATATTCATAAGGTGTTAAAAGAAACAGACGGGCAAGTTGGCTATATGCATATCAATGCAATGAATGCCCCGGGAATTGCAGAGTTCGATAAATATTGGCGGGCGTTTAGGTATAAAAAAGGTTTAATTATTGATATGAGAAGAAATTCAGGAGGTTGGACTGAGTACTTCCTAATAGACAAGCTTGTAAGAAAAATGGTTGCATACAATGTACTTCATCATATGGTTCCTTTCCGTTATCCCGGCAGCACTTCAACAGCAAAGTATGTTGTAATCTCAAACGAATATAATGGTTCAGACGGCGAAGCATTCATAGAAGATTTTAGAGCTAATAATCTTGGAAAGGTTGTGGGGACGAGATCATGGGGCGGACTAACAGGTATATTAAATACTCAAACAACCATTGACAATGGAAGGGTTGAACAATCTAATAACGGATTCTTCGGCAAAGAAGGCAAATGGTGGATAGAGAATCACGGTGCTGATCCCGATGTTGATGTTGATAACGACCCTGCATCCATGGAAAAAGGAAAAGATCTTCAGCTTGATGCTGCAATAAAGACAGTACTTCAGGAGATTAAAGAAAATCCTTTCACATTTCCGAAACAACCTCCGTATCCTGATAAGAAAAAATAATATTATAACAGCGCCGATTTATCGGCGCTTTTTTTTAAAAGTAGTGCAGGCATTTTTAATATCATCAATTTTCATTAATTTCACGCATCAAATTTTAGTAGTTAAGAAAATTACCTAATGGAAAAAGAAAATATCAATCAAAGAAGTAACGTTTTCCTTGAAGACTATCTATATGTAAATGATTCAGGAATTCATGGTAAAGGTTTATTTACAAAAGTCGATATCCCTGAAAATTCAAAAATAATGCTTATTGGGGGAGAATTAATTTCAGAGGAAGAATGTATTGAACGTGAAGCAGAAGGAAATGTTTATATATTTTGGAATGATCAGAATTATATAGACACTATAAATACAGAGAAGATAAAATATATTAATCATAATTGTGATTTTAATTGTGATGTCATTGAAGAAGATGAAAACGGACTTATCCTAATTGCCTACCGTGAAATTAAAGCCGGCGAAGAACTAACTATCGACTACGGATATGAAGAAATTTATCAATCTTGTCAGTGTAAGAATTGCTCATAATTAAATATTGCAATTATAATGTAACTCACTACTGTCCGGTTATAAGTTGAATAAATTCAATTGGTTACCAGGGTCACTGCCTTTGAATCCGTATTCAACATCGTTTGTAAGCCCTAAAATTGAGCTTTTTTCAAAAATCGAGATACTTAAAA
>JAJYOQ010000012.1 GCA_021796135.1 Bacteroidota bacterium | reverse complement strand
CATCCTTTTCTTCTGCGTTAACTGTACTTGGAGCTCCTTTCAATTCCAAAAATTTAGAAACGATCTTGTCAGCTCTGAAAACTTCAAGAATTTCTCCATATTTTGTTATTCTTATGCTGAAAGGATTTTGTATCAATGCTTCATATTCAGCAAATTGAGCTTTTTGTAAAGTATCTTTTAAAAGTCCTGATTGATAGGAAACTTTTTTACCATTTGCATTCGCATCTAACTTTATAGAATTTATGTTACAGGAAATTTCCATTATGTTATCTTTATCTACATTTGTAAGATTAAGATCTATAAGATAAACAATGCTCTGCGAGATATGCTGATTTATTGTAGTATCTGCTTTAATGGTTTTATTGTCTTCAGATAGCGAAGTTAGACGGTATTGATAATCTTTTCCCTTTTGAAAGTTATATTGCAGATAAAAACTTTGATTTGGGTCAGAAACCGGTACAGTTTTTATATCTGTTGAATCAAATGCAAAACTTGCAGCATTAGCTGCTGTTTGTACGTTTTTTTTGCTGCATCCGGTAAACAAGATACCTATCATCAATAGAAACAAGAAATATTTCATTAATTTTCCTTTTTTTAATTATTATCATCCTGAAAGCAGGATTTCTTTTAGAAATAGGTCACATATCAAAAATTAAATGTTCAATCTTTATAATTTTCAAGCAACTCTTTTCCTGAAAAAAAATGAGATATCTCAATAGAAGCATTTTCATCTGAGTCTGAGCCATGAATCGCATTTTCTGCCTTATTCTTGGCATAAAGTTTCCTAATTGTACCGTCTGCAGCTTCATTCGGATCAGTAGCTCCGATAAGTTTTCTAAATTCAGATACTGCATTCTCTCTTTCAAGTGCGATAGGAATACATGGACCGGAAGACATATATTCTACAAGGTCTTTATAAAACGGACGATTTTTATGAATTTCATAAAATCCACCCGCAGAATCATTCGTTAGCCTTGTCATCTTCATTGCCTTTATTTTAAAGCCTGCTTCAGTTATTTTTGATATAATTTTTCCTGCAACATTATCTCTTACAGCGTCTGGTTTAATAATTGCCAATGTTCTATTATTCAAATTGATCTCCTAATCTATAATTATTTTTTTTTCTTAGTTTTAATTGAATTTATTTTTTTAATGGGCTTAGCTTTACTGGTTGTAGCTTTTAATTTTTTAACTATTTTCTTTTTCTTAAGTTGAGTAATAGCTTTAAGCATCGAAGTACCTAATTCGGCTGGACTATCGACAACTAGAATGCCTGCTTTTTTCATTATCGCCATTTTTTCTACAGCAGTTCCTTTACCACCAGATATAATTGCTCCAGCATGCCCCATTCTTCTTCCCGGAGGAGCTGTTCTTCCGGCAATAAATCCTACCACAGGTTTAGTAACATTCTTTTTAATGAAACTAGCTGCTTCCTCTTCAGCAGTTCCGCCAATTTCCCCGATCATAATTATACCCTCGGTATTTGGATCTTCATTAAACAATTTAATAATGTCAATAAATCTTGAACCAATTATTGGATCACCGCCGATTCCGACACAAGTCGATTGACCTAACTTTACATCTGTTAATTGTTTCACTGCCTCATATGTCAATGTACCGCTTCTTGATACAACTCCTATTTTCCCGGATTTATGAATGAATCCAGGCATAATTCCAATTTTACTCTTATCAGGAGAAATTATGCCAGGGCAATTTGGTCCAATAAGTACAATATTTTTTCCTTTGATTGAGTTGTATACGTTAACCATATCAGCAGCAGGAATGCCTTCAGTTATGCAAACTATTAGCTTTATTCCTGCTGATGCAGCTTCTAATATTGCATCAGCAGCAAAAGCAGGGGGAACAAATATAATTGAAGCATTAGCCTTTTGAAATTTAACTGCATCGTTTACCGAATTATAGATCGGAATATTTTGAAAACTTGTTCCTCCTTTACCGGGTGTTACTCCGGCGACAACTTTAGTTCCATATTCAACCATTTGCTGCGTATGAAATGAACCCTCACCGCCTGTAATACCTTGAACTACAAGTCTGGTTTTTTTATCTGCAAGAATACTCATTTTAGAATTCCTTCTTTATTTTAGAAATCATTTATACAAAGATAAAGAATTTCGTTTTACGTTATTACTTATAATTCTAATTTTAATTCAAAATTTTTATTATTCTTTTGACCAATTGCTCTAATAGTTATATGTTTATTTTCGTCCGGTTGTATTGTTCCCCAAAGAACAGCAAATTGTTCAAATATAAAATCTATTGGGTATCTTTCAGAAATTCCAATAAATATTTCACTTGCATCTAGCTCATATGCAGTATTTATAATAGCAAAAAAAGCGTTATTTGTAGGTACGACTATTGGGCGAACGGTTTTTCCTTCTTTCTCAGCAAGCTTAATAATTTCTGTAAATAATTCATCTTCTGGTAAGTCTATAAATTCATTAACGAGCATATTCTCATTACCAGATAAAAGTTTAGCTTTCATTACTATCAATTCTTCTTTCTCGGGGTCAATCTCGCTTAAGCACTTCTGTAATGGTAAAAGTTTTCCAGGAGCACTTAACGCAACAATCCGCCTTCCAGGAAGGGTAATACTATTATATACAGAAGTTAAACTTGCCTGAGGTGTAACATTAAATTTTTCAAGTCCCGGGCTCCTTGCTAGAGCAAGTTTTTTATTGGCACGTTCTGAAATTCCAAATACAAAATATAGAATAACAGTAAAGGAAATACCGCCTACCGTAGCGAATGGTTTTGTAAAAAGATTTATGACACCTACTAAAAACAAAACTAAAAAGACAATGCCTAGCCCTATCGGAATTTCAGTGTTTCTTATCGTAATATTTGGCCCTACTTTCCATATTCTTTTGGATTTATCTTTATAACGAAGAACTATCATAGAAAATGCCTTCATTATAAAACTCCAAACTACTCCGAAAGCATAAGCTTCACCTATAAGGAAAACATCACCTCGGCTTGCTATTATAATAATAAGTTGAAAGATAGCTAATGTGTTTATTATGCGGTAAGTAGTTCCATATTTTGAGTGAGGTCGTCTAAACCATTCATGCAGTACACCATCTTCGGCAACTCGGTTTAAAACACTATTTGAACCTATTAGTGCTGTATTAACCGCTCCGGCAAGAATAATAAATCCGACAAATACAACAAATCCTTGAAGCAATAATAATAGCCACTGAGGTCCGATTTGATGCATTGCCAAACCGCTTAATGCATTATCATTATATTTGCCAAGTAATTCATTTTGCGGAACAATCATTGAAGCAAAGAGTGAATTAACGCCCGTGAAAATAAAACTAAAAACAAAAATAATCATTCCGGCTTTTAGGAAGTTATTTAACTTTGGGGCTTCAATTTCTCTATAAACTTGCGCAAGAGTTTCTTCGCCGCTTACTGCAAGAATAGCATGCCCCATTCCAACAATTACACCTATTCCAGCAATTGTTTTTACCCAGTCAACATTTTTCAAAACACCCAATGCATCCGGTGATAATTGGATTGATAGGGGAGGGATATGAAAACCTTTTGTAAATATTGTAATAATCGACCAAACAAATAAAATAATAGCGAGGGCTGCTGTGATTTGGAAAATTCTTAGAGCTTTTTGACTTGATTCCTCAATTCCTTTAATATTTTTCCACCAAAAGTATAACTCAATAAATATTGCTACGATCATAGCAAATGTATTTGTCGGCAGCAACATTTTTGCTCCTGCAAAATAATGCAGTGAACTAATTAATCCTGCAATATATAATCCTGCAGCTACTGCACTTATAGGAGCTGTAATTAAATAATCGAATATTAGTGCGGAAACGGAGAATTTGGCAAGACTTTCGCCTAAAGCTTCGTGAACTACTCGGTAAACTCCCCCACGAACAAACATACTTGAAGATTCAGTGTATACGGCTCTAATTCCATATGCAAATATCATTACAAAAAGAACAAACCATGGTGCCGAGGGACCAACTGCTTTTTCAGCAATTCCAAGAGCATAATATGCACTAGATGCTAAGTCTGATAATACAATTGCCGCAGCTCTCCAGTATGAAATAAAGGATAGCATTACCGAAGAAACTACAACAACTTGGATTTTTTTAAAATTTATTTTATCAGCAATTGATTCTCCTGAATCTTTGATTTTCATATGTTCCTTTTAATATTAAATTGCAAAATTAATTCATTTAAATGCTAACTTCAATTTTTTTAGTATCATTGAGGAAATAACAACCGCATTTTTCCAATTATTTCTAAATTTTAAGCAAATTTATTTGAATAATTTTATTTTAGTTTTTATTATCAAATTTGCGTATACTCAAAAATTTTCAAATAATATACTGCAAATTTGATAAGTTGTTATTAATAAAAAGATTAATTATTTTTTTACATAGAAAATTATATTATTTTTAATTGTTCATTGTAAATATAGGCGCGTTCGTCTAGTGGCTTAGGACGCCGCCCTCTCAAGGCGGAGACCACGGGTTCGAATCCCGTACGCGCTACAAAATAGAAATTATTCAAATATATTCGGATTTTTATCTAATTATTAGTCATTTCTCTGAATTTCCGTTTTATGCCACTATATAATTCATTTCTTAAAAAGTTAAATTTATTTTTAATATTGACAAAAATTTATTACTGATTTATAATTGAAAAGATTTGAGAAACATATTTTTGTTTGTGAGAATAAGCGCCCTGAAAATCATCCCAGAGGATGTTGCTTTGATAAGGGTAGTTCAGAAATTCGAGAATTGTTTAAGAAACGCCTCAAAGATTTAGGTTTAAATATAGATATTAGAGCAAATACTTCTGGATGCCTTGATGCCTGCGAATATGGTGTTACTGTTTTGATTTATCCAGAACAAATATGGTACGGCGGCGTTGCATTAAATGATGTAGAAGAAATTATACTGAGTCATATAATAAATAATAAACCTGTGACTCGATTAATGATTAAAGATAAAAGATTTCACAAAGATGTCTGATAATGTTGATAAAAATAAAGCAAAAAAAATATTTTCAATTCTTAAAAAGGAATATCCAAAAGTAAAACCTGAACTTGAATTTTCGAATTCCTTTGAATTATTAATTGCAACTATTCTTTCGGCACAATGTACTGATGAAAGGGTAAATAAAGTTTGTAAAATTCTTTTTAAGAAATATCACGAACCTAAAGACTTTTTACGGGTCAACCAAAAAGAATTAGAAAAAGATATTTTTTCGACTGGGTTTTATCATCAAAAGGCTAAGAACATAATTCAGTGTTGTAAAATTCTAGTTGATAAATATGATAGTAAAGTACCTGAAAACTTTGAGAATTTGACTCAATTGCCTGGAGTGGGTAGAAAAACTGCCTCAGTCGTTGCAGGAAATGCTTTCGGAATACCTAGTATTGCTGTTGATACGCATGTAAAAAGATTATCAAATTTGCTGGGATTTATTAACTCTGATAATCCGGAAGAGATTGAATCAAAGCTAAGAGATTTATTGCCGATGTCAGATTGGATAAATTCTTCACATTATCTTGCAATGCATGGAAGAAAAATATGCATTGCCAGAAAACCGCAATGCATGAAATGTGTCTTAGCTGATGAATGTCCGGGATTCAATTCATATTATAATAAATTATAGGTTAGTTAATGAATAACCATGAAAGAGACCGAGATTATTGTTTAGCTTTGTTAAAAGATTATACCAAATCAGAAGCACTTCTTAAACATGCATATTCCGTTGAAATATGCGTAAAGGAATATGCTGCCAAGTTTAATGAAGATATTCTATATTGGGGAAATGTAGCACTGCTCCACGATTTTGATTATGAAAAATATCCTACTTTGGAGCAGCATCCTTTTAAGGGAGCAGAAATATTAAAAGAACATGGATTTGATGAAATATTTATTAATGCAATATTGTCGCATGCTAATTACAGTGGTGTCCCCCGGGATTCTAAATTATCGAAAACACTATTTGCTTGTGATGAACTTGCAGGTTTTATAACTGCTGTATCTTATGTACGTCCGAATAAATCAATTGAAGAGGTTGAGGCAAAATCGGTCAGAAAAAAAATGAAAGATAAGGCATTTGCGCGAAGTGTTAACCGCGAAGATATTATTAATGGAGCTGAATTGTTGGGAATTCCATTAGATGAACATATTACCTTTTGTATAAAAGCAATGAAATTAATTAAAACAGAATTAGGGTTATAGTGGTCAAGGTTAATTATTTATTCTTATGACTTGACATTGTGCTATCCTGTTAGCTAAATTTCGGCTAAAATTTAGGAGTTTTAATAGAGTTTTTGCTACCTGTTAACATTTATATGAAATAACCGGGTTATAGTTTTTAATTTTGATTTATATTGACTTTTAATGAAGAGCAAAATCTCTATTTTTATATTCCTATTATCTGCTGTCGCAGTCTTTCCGCAAAGCGACTTTAAGGTTTTATCCTCAGACTTTAGGTCAATAACCATAGAATATACTCCTCATTATTCAGATACTTCCATTGTCACAGTCAATAACGACAAATATTATGATGTTCAAGTCAATGATGGATTTGTTCCTGACTCTATTTCTCCCGGACTTCCTGAAATCCCTGTTGTAAATTTAAATATTGGTGTTCCATCTGAATATGGGAACACGGTACAGGTAATTAGTTCAGCTTCAATTGCATTAAGCGGAATACTTTTACCTAAACCAAAATTTAATAAGAGTGGAAAGTTTAACGATTATCAATATGAAATGTCTTCAGGTTATATGAACTTTAAACAGCAGTCTGATATTATCTCCTTTGGAAATTATGGAATTATGCGGGGAATTCCTGTGCAGCAATTTAAGCTGTCACCTGTTTATTTCGACCCAAGACAAAGAGAAATTAAGCTTTATACTAAAATAATAATTCAAATAAATTATTCTCCCTCTCAGAGCATTGCTAGTATTCCGGCAGACGGTTTTCTTACCAATGCCCTAATAAATTTTAGCGTTTCAAAGTATTGGATAAAACGAACGGCAAAAAGAACTATGCTAAAAGGGACTATCAACAGTGTGCTTTCAACAGGTACATGGTATAGATTTGAAGCACCTACTGAAGGAATTTATAAGATAACAAAATCTATGCTGCCTAATTTAGGTATTGATCCAAATACAGTGGACCCAAGCACTATCAAAATTTATAATAACGGTGGGAAAGCCCTTCCGGAAAATGTAAATACTCAGCGTCCATCTGACTTAGAAGAGAATGCAATACTTTATGTCGGACAGAATAACGGCAAATTTAATGATGGTGATTATATACTCTTTTATGGCAGGGGTACAGACTTTTGGGATTTTGATACTTCATCAGATGCAATTCGCAGATCTCATGATCCATATTCAGATCATAATTATTTCTGGATTACTTCAGGAGGTAATCCTGGGAAAAGAATGCAGATTCAACAAACACTAAAGATTTCAAATCCATATATTCAGCCGAATAGTTTGGCCTTTGCGGATTGGGAAAAAGATAAGATTAATATAAATAACAGTGGCAGGGAATATATGGGTGATTCTTATTCTCAATCAACAACCTCTTTAACTTATCTAAATTCTTTAGATGGATTTTTAAGTAACTATCCAATTAATTTTGTTGTAAGGTTTATCGATGGTTCATCTGAATCAGTCGGTCTTGAGGTTGATGAGAACTCTACTCCCATAATTAACCAGTATCTAAACGGTTTCGGAAGTTATGAATACTCGGTCGGTGTGCCTACAATCTTAACTGGAACATATAATGGAAATCTTCAAAATAATCAAAGTGTTCTTAAGATTATATTTACTCCGACATCATCAAATTCAATTGGTTATCTAGATTATTATGAAATTAATTATATCAGACAGCTTCAGGCAGCAAATGATAATATCATATTTTACTCAAAAGATACAAGTTCAGTAATACAATACAATTTATCAGGATTCTCATCAAGTAATATTCAGGTCTTTAATGTATCGGATTTTGCAAATGTAAAGATAATGACTGACACAGTAAGCGGGGGAGATTGTTCATTCCAAGCAAGGGAAACCTCCGGTCATGTTACAAAATACATAGCTGTTGGGAGCGGCAATTACTTAACGCCTACAAATATGGTTCAAATGAGTAATTCAAATGTGCATGGTGTCCAACCTGGTGCAAAATATATAATTATTACAGACGAAAAATTTGCAGATGCTGCACAAAGACTTCAATCATACCGGCAAAACCAGGCAGCAGTTAAAATTTCAACTGATATAGTTTATGTCGACCAAATATTCAATGAATTCTCTGGCGGATTGGAAGATCCTACAGCAATTCGTGACTTTATTAAATATGCTTATGACAATTGGCAGGTCCAGCCTCAGTATGTCCTTTTCTTTGGTAAGGGAACCTTTGATTATAAAAATGTTGAAGGCTTTGGAGATAACTATGTCCCGACATATGAAACCGAGGAATCTTTCGATGAAATATATTCTTATAACACCGATGATTATATGGTTAGTGTTGATGGTAATGATCTTATAACTGACTTGGCTTATGGAAGAATTACTGTATCAAATGATAATGATGCAAATAATATCGTTAGTAAGATAATTCAATATGAAAACAGCAGCGATAAAGGAACATGGAGAAATTTAATTACGCTTGTTTCTGATGATGGCTGGGCAGATGCTGTTTATGAGGGTGATGAACATACTGCTCCTAATGAAACTCTGGCCAATACGATTATACCAAAGTCATTTGACCTAAAAAAACTATATATGGCTGCATATCCGGTTGTTTTAGTTAGCGATGGTAAAAGAATACCTGAGGGAGCACAGGCAATTATAGATGCAATCAATAATGGCACTCTAATCGTTAATTATATAGGTCATGGTAGCCCTGACCTTTGGGCACATGAGCATATATTTGAAACATCAGTTACAATACCGCAATTGCATAATAATAAATATTTTTTCTTGACTGCAGCTACATGTAATTTCGGATATTATGATATGCCAAATTTTCAAAGCGGTGCAGAAGCTCTTCTATTAGATGCTAATGCCGGGGCTATCGGAACATTTTCATCATCAAGACCTGTTTATTCTTATGATAACCATAATTTAATGTATCAGCTTTTTGAAAATTTACTTTTGACTCCTCGTGATTCAAATAACTTGCCTATTACTATAGGTCAAGCAGTATATTTGACCAAACAGGTGTTTTCTGATGTTAATTCGCAGAAGTATGAAATATTAGGTGATCCTACTATGAGATTATTAATACCGGAATATAGTGCATCAATTGATTCAATTGATGGAAAGAATCTTTCAGCTAATATTCAAATAAAAGCCCTAAGCCATGTCCAAATTAACGGTGAGGTAAGAAAAATTGATAATTCACCTTGGACTGATTTTAATGGGCAAGGTATTCTTACTATGTACGACTCGCAAAGACAAGTATTATTACCTGCGATCGGAAACTTTCCAATGATTGTGCAGGGGGGAACGATCTTCAATGGAATGGTTTCAATAACCAACGGGAAGTTCGCAGTAAATTTTACTGTTCCAAAGGATATATCTTATGAAAATCAAAATGGGAAAGTGCTGATATATTATTATAATAATTCAGTCGATGGATTGGGCTATACAAATAATATTATTGTCGGAGGCACAGACTCTACCGCAGTTAATAATAAAGTTGGTCCGGATATTAAAATATTTTTTGATGATACAACATACCATAATGCCGAACTTGTAAATCCTAATTCAACTTTACTAGTGCGTCTTTTTGATGCTAATGGGCTTAATACAACCGGAACAGGAGTTGGACACAAGCTTGAGGGAGTATTAAATGATCAAATAAGCAGTCCAATTGATTTTACGAATTATTTTACTGGGGATCTAAATGGCAATGGAAAATCCGGGCAAATATCATATAAGTTTGACAATTTAACTCCAGGCAATTATAAATTACAAGTTACGGCTTGGGATGTGTTTAATAATTTTTCAACAAGTACTACTAATTTTACAGTAGTTAATGGACAAGGTCTACAAATTCAAGATGTTTACAATTATCCTGATCCATTTAAGTATAGCACAACATTTACTTTTCAACAGAACCTAAGCCAACCTCTTTCTGTGAAAATCAGAATATATACTGTAGCCGGAAGATTAATAAAACAGATTGAGCAGAATTATGTTAATGATAAATTTGTTAAAATTTATTGGGATGGCAGAGATCAAGATGGTGATTTGATAGCAAACGGAACATACTTTTATAAAATTACTGTGAATACTTTAGATGGGGCATTTACCAAAAGTGTTATCGGCAAAATGGCAATTATCAGATAAATTTTTCTTAAATTTTAATTTGCAAAATAAGTAAACAAAAAATACAAAAATAAAATATATTATCGGAGGATAAATTATATGAAGTTAATTTCAAGGCTTTTGTTTGTTGTTATGGTTTTTTTGGTGATTCAAAAGTCAGTATTTGCTCAAGGCGAAACCGCAGTTCCCTTTTTAATGATTGCACCGGATTCAAGAGCAGGTTCTATGGGCGAATCAGGCGGCGGATTAGCAGATAATTCAGCAGCGATATATTGGAACCCTGCAGGTATTGCTTTTACGAAATCAAATGAGGTTAGCATTACTCACAGTAAATGGCTTCCGCAATTTAACCTTGATATTTTTTACGATTACCTTACATATATGCAGTATGTGCCTGATATAAATGGAAGTTTAACAGCAAGCATTACCTATATGAATTATGGGCAATTTGTAAGAACTGGTCCTGATAGTCCAAACCCCATTGGCGTTTTTAATGCTTTTGACGGAGCATTGACAGTTGGGTATGCAACCAGATTATCTGATGATTGGGGATTAGGTGTAAATTTCAGATTAATTTATAGCCATTTAGCCGATCAAGGAGCTGGTCAGGAGCAAGGTAAAGGCGTAGCTACTTCAGTGAGTTTTGATATTGGCGGAATGTGGAGACCTGGTAAATTATTAATCCCATTTACAAATGTTGATCTCGGAAAAAATCTAAGTATTGGCTTGAACTTAAGTAATCTAGGTCCTAAAATGTATTATATTGATCAAGCGCAGGCTGATCCAATCCCCACTAATTTTCGATTAGGATTTGCTTATCAAATATTTAGTGATCAATATAATTCCTTAGTTTATACATTAGATTTTAATAAACTTATGGTTAGCCAGACTCTAAACCCAGACAGTACTGTTTCCAGTAAGCAATTTTATCAAGCTATATTTTCTTCCTGGACTGATAAATCGTTATTTCCGACTATTCAAACATCCACAGGTATCGAATATTGGTATGGAACTCCTGGTGACTTCCTTTTTGCAATTCGCGCTGGGTTCTTCTATGAAGATCCTTCCCAAGGTAACAGGAAATTCATAACCTTCGGTGCAGGGATAAGATATGATATATATGGATTTGATTTCAGCTATATTTCAACTTCCGTTTTCCCGGGTGGTGACACATCACCTCTAGCAAACACTTTAAGATTTACTCTTTCCGTGGGTTGGGGAAAAACAGCAACTACATATAGAGGAATTCCTAGAGGTGTATAATATTATATGTTAAAAAAAATAGCTCCAATTATCGTATTAATTTTTAGTTTGGGCAGTTTATCTGCCCAAACTTTTACTGGAACTCTTAATCCATTTCCGGAAAACCATATTAGAAAAGTTCTCAATTCTCCGGACACATTAAATATCCTCGCTGTCATGGTAGAATTTCAAACTGATAAAGACGCTGCCACAACAGGAAACGGAAAATTTGGGACAATTTATTCTCAGAATTACGGGAACAACATTCTCGATCCTCTTCCTCACGATATAAAATATTTTGATGCGCATCTTGAGTTTTTAAAGAATTATTATGAAAAAGTTTCTAATGGTAATCTGATAATAAAATATACAATACTCCCAAATATTGTAACTGTTTCTCAGACAATGAGAAATTATTCTCCTGATCCTAATTCTACTGATTTTACAACACTAGGAAATTTTTCTAAAGAAGTTTGGGCAAAAACAGATTCTATGTATCCTGGCTTGGATTTTAGTAAGTTTCAACTTTTTACAATTTTCCATGCCGGAGTAGGTAGAGATATATCGTTACCAGGAAGTTTAGGCACTGAACGCGATATGCCTTCAATTTATTTAAGTTTAAAGGCATTACAGAGTTTTTATGGCACTGATTTTAAGGGATTTACTGTTGACGGAGGTAGTTTTAATATTAAAAATAGCTTAATTATTCCTGAGACCGAAAGCAGAGAAGAAGCTACTTTTGGAGGAACGATTTTATTTCAAGTAACTATCAATGGATTATTAGCTGCTAGTGTTGGAAGTTACCTTGGTCTTCCTGATTTATTTGATACTCAGAATGGTTTAAGTGCCATTGGAAGGTTTGGTTTAATGGATGGGCAATCAATTTTTGCATATAATGGTGCTATCCCGCCCGAACCATCTGCCTGGGAAAAAATATTTTTGGGATGGGCTACTCCCGTTACAATAGCTCCAGGTAATTATAATATAAATTTATCAACTCAATTAACTGCACTGGCTGGAGACACTGTTTACCTAAAAGTACCGATTAATTCAAATGAATATTTTTTAATTGAAAATCGTCAGCGAGATGCACTTCATAATGGAGCAATAATTACTTATATACTTGGCGGCGATACTCTGACTAAAACTTTTTATCATGATACAACTGTCTTTATGAATACTGAAACTGACTCACTTACCGGAGTAATAATTAATGTAGATGAATTTGACTGGGCATTACCTGGTCAAATTGATTCAACCGATAATTACAACGGCGGTATTCTAATTTGGCATATAGATGACAATATAATAAATGAAAATTTAGCCTCAAATACTATAAATGCCGATCCAAACCATCGGGGTGTAAACTTAATGGAAGCTAGCGGAATTCCGCAAATCGGTCAGAAGTTTACAGACCTTTTGGGCAATACTATTATAGGTGAAGGTTCGTTCCAGGACTATTGGTATTCTAATAATTCAGCTGTATTATATAAAAATATTTTTTCAAGCGACACTCGTCCAAATAGTAATGCTAATTCCGGTGCAAATAGTTTGATTACTATTTCAAACTTTTCCCAATCATCTGATAAAATGAATTTCCGAATTACATATGGCGATTCATTAATAAAACCGATATTTTCAAAACAATTAAATATTTCTGATAATAAAGATTACATGAACGTAATCCAAAAAAATAGTGGGGTTAATTTCAACATTATTTCTTCTGGTGTTCTTAGTATCCTTGACAGTATCGGCAATGTATTAAAAAATATTCAAAATTTTTCTTCATTTAAAACTGCGTCAATATTTTTGAACAATACTGAATACATTATAGGTGCAAAAGATTCCTTGCTTAATGTATATATTGATAATGGCACAATCAGTTATTCCGGTTCTGTTAATATAGGCGGAATTATTTCTGCACCTCCTGTCATTTATGAAGCGAATTCCTCTAACCCTGAAATATTAGTTGGTACTTCATATGGATATATAAAATTATTTTCTCTTGGTTCACTTCCGGATAATAATCCGGCATTACTATCGGTTGATAGTTCAGGACTTGGATTTATTTCCGTATCGCAAATTTGTACTGATAATAATTTTTATGCATTTGGCGGTAATTTTATCGGCACTTCAACTCAGAATTATCCTAATAATGCACCGTTGGCAATTACTTATGATAATGAAGGACATCAAAATTATGTTAAAACTGGCACTCTTTCTCAAATGGCTTTAACTAAAGATAATAATGGCAATGAGATTGAAATTCTTCTTTTATCAGGAAATAATTTCACTGTATTGAGTAGCGGGAAATTGATACATCAGTTTTACTTTCCCTCCCAATATCCAATTAGTTCTTTTGCGTTAGCGGATTTAAAGCAAAATGGAGGAAATTACATATTATTCACAAATGGAAACAATATCAACGCCATTAATTTACAAGGCGCAAGTGCTGATAATTTTTCTTTTCCTGATCCGAGTGATTTGGGATTTATTGGAACACCGGTAACAGCAGACTTTTACGGAGATGGTAATTCGGAAGTAATTGCTGCTACAATTGATGGAAGGATTTTCGCACTTGACGGAACTTCCGGTAAACCTGTTCCGGGTTTTCCGGTTACAGTTGGTAAAACATTAATATCTACTCCGGCTTTGTTTGATGAAAATGGAAAGCTTGCACTTGCTGTTATTAACTCACAAAATTATTTATCTTCTTGGAACATAGGCGCAGATGCAGGAAAAATATTTTGGAGTGAAGAAAATGGCAATAGCTATAATTCATCTTTTATAGGTTCTGCTCAAAATCAGAATTTAGTAAATCAATTTTTCCCTTCCAATAGAGCTTATAATTATCCTAATCCAGTATATGGTGCTGAAACAAAAATCAGATATTATGTCTCTGAAAATTCACAAATTGATATTAAGATTTTTGATTTAGCAGGTGATTATGTGGCAAACCTCAAAGATTATGCTCAAGGAGGTCTTGATAACGAAACTACTTGGAATGTGAGTAAAATTCAAAGTGGTGTTTATATTGCTCGGATACAAGCAACCGGTACTGATGGTAAAACAGAAACAAATTTCATTAAAATAGCTGTTGTAAAGTAAAATTTGCATTTTTATGCTTCTTCTTTTTCAACTAATTGATAAACTTTAATAAAATGTAATTCATGCGAAAAATACTTACTCTAATATATCTGATAATTTTATTTAATTCAGGTGCATTTGCACAGTTTACTGATTTTCATCCCGAATTAAAATGGTATACAATTAAAGGGAAATATTGCGAAGTCCATTTTCACGATGGAGCTGAACGTACTGCTCGTGTTGTAGCGAAAATTGCTGATGAGGTTATTCCGGTTTTAGAATCACTTTATGATTATAATCCTGGTACAATTCATTATGTTATTAAAGACATAGACGATTACTCCAATGGTGCTACATACTTCTTTGATAACAAAATTGAAATATGGACAAGTGCATTGGATTTTGATTTAAGGGGAGCACATAATTGGCTTAGAAATGTGATATCTCACGAAACTACTCACATGGTACAGATTCAATCTGCTCTTAAAATGCCTAGGACTGTTCCTGCATTCTTTTTGCAATTGCTAAATTATGAAGATGAACGACGCCCAGATATTCTTTATGGTTATCCAAATGTTATAGTCTCATATCCGATTGCTGGTGTAAATGTCCCGTCATGGTTTGCCGAGGGTACGGCTCAGTATATGAGAAAAGAATTTAATTATGATAATTGGGATACTCACAGAGACATGGTTTTGCGTAGTTATGCTCTTAATGGAAACATGCTAACTTGGAACCAAATGGGTGAATTTGATAAAACAAGTCTTGGAAACGAATCGGTTTATAATTCAGGGTTCGCTTTGACAAGGTATATTTCACAAAAATATGGTGAAGATAAACTTGAAAAAATTAGCCATGCACTGGGTAAATTGGGTGTATTTACAATTGACGCTGCATTCAAAGATGTACTCGGCAAAAATGGAAATGAAATTTATTCTGAATGGAAAAGTTTTGTTACAAAGAGTTATCGAGAAAGAATGCAAAAAGTGCTTTCAGATTCTGTAGAAGGGAAAATTATTTCTGGAGTTGGATTCGGTAACTTTTATCCCCAATACTCACCCGATGGTAAAAAGTTTATCTATATATCAAATAAAAATAATGATTATTTCGGTATAGCTGGTATTTATCTATATGATTTAATTACAAATAAAGAAAAAGAAATTGTCTCAGGTGTAAATTCTACTGTCAGCTGGGTTCCCGGGAATAATGAAATTATTTATTCTAAACTTTCTGATGACAATCCTAATTGGTATAATGTTCATGATATTTATACATATCAAATTGATAAAGATAAAGAAACTAGGTTGACATATGATCTACGTGCTAATCAACCTTTTATTTCTCCTGATGGTAAAAAAATAGTTTTTATCTTTGAAAGAGACGGGACAACTAATTTGGGTATGATTGATATCAATGGGAAAAATTATAAGCAAGTTACTAAATTTAAGAACGGCGAACAGGTTTACGAACCAAAATTTTCTTTGAATAATAAGCAAATAATATTTGATTATTCTTATGCAAATAACAGATCAATTGCCATCATAGATACGGACGGTAATAATTTTAAATTTGTTATAAAAGATAATCATGATAATAGAAATCCCGTTTACGATAAAAATGGTAACTTAATTTACTGCTCTGATTCAACAGGGATTTTCAATCTTTATTCCTACAATTTTCAGACCGGTGATAAGAGGCAGCTGTCTAATGTTATTGGAGGTGCTTTTATGCCTTCTATTGATTCATCGGGAGATATTCTATATTCAGGTTATTCATCTACAGGATTCAAAATATTTAAAATTACACCATTAGATGAACAAAAAGTTCTACCAGATCACAGCTACCAATGGATTAATGATCCGCCGCTTGATAAAGATAAACCTAAAGGCGATTTAGCGAAATTTGATACTGCCAAACTTATTCATTATAACGACTATGTTACTCCTAAATATGAAAAAGAAGATTACACAGGAACATTTACTAAACTCTCCTTTTATCCATTTATCCGCTTTGACAATTACAGCACGACTAATAACTTTTTCGAGAAAATAAAACCCGGTGTTTATATTTCTTCTACTGATATGTTAAACAGATATTCTTTGTTTGCTGGTGCAGATATTAATTCAAGGTTGGAGCGAGATTTGTTTTTTATTTTTAATTATAGGAATAAGATCCCTCTTCTTTTTGATATCGGTATTAAGCCGGAATTATCACTTGAAGTATATAATATTAGCAGAGAAGCTAATTCAAATGTTTCTTTCAATCCGGATACAATCGGAAATTTTGTTCATTATGATTATGTAATCCCTGCTAGTGTATCTTATGACCTTTTTGAATTTGATTTTGCTGCTTCTCAAATGATATTTTCCAGAGGGCAGAATCTAGAATTCCGTTTTATTTATAGTACATATAATGCTAATTTAAGCAGTTTCCTTCTTCCTGATCAAACCCTTTACCCTGCGACTAGCGATAACTATTTGATTGGACGAAATTTACAATTGAAATATTCGTATGATGCTATAAAACCAACTGTTGATGAGGAAATCAATCCTATTGGTCTTCATCTAGATTTGACTTATAATTATGAATTTGACAAATTTAATCCTGACGGAAATTATACGGTTACGAATGGATTTCTGGAACCAGCTTATAATAATTATGATTTTAACAGGCTTGAGCTAAATTCAAAAATTCATTTTGAACTTTGGAATGAAAATACTTTAACCACACAAATTAGATTTGGTGCAATAATAGGCAAGACAGTCCCTGACTTTTTTGATTATTTCCTTGGTGGAATGATAGGGATGAAAGCATATCCATTTTATGCTATAAGCGGTAATAAAGTCGGATGGTTAAATTTGACTTATAGATTTCCACTTATTAAAAATATCGATACCAGGTTTGGACTGCTATATATAGATAAAATATTTATGTCTTTTTACGGGGATATTGGAAATGCTTGGAATGCAAATGCAACTAACTTTCGAGACTTTAAGAAAGGAGCGGGAGCCGAAATTAGAATTCATATGAATTCATATTACGAGTTTCCTACTGATTTGTTCTTTAATGCCGCATATGGATTTGATAAATTTTCTCGTAATGTCAACGGAGATGTTATTAATTATGGAAAAGAGTGGAGATTTTACGGCGGCTTAATGTTCGGATTTGATATGTAATCTTTTTAATAAATTATTTTTATCTAAGAAAAGGGATTATATGAAATACAATAAAATAAAATTTATTCTATTATTCTTCATTTTTCAAGCTATATGTAATATTTCTGATGCTCAAATATTAAATAAATATAATTTGACAGGCAATATTGCAATTGATTCTCATTTTCATCCAAGTATTTTAGACGAAAAAAAGATAGCTGAAATTAATTTTACATCTGTAAATGCAAAATCGCCTTTATTGGCAGGTATTTTATCCGGGATTTTACCGGGAGCGGGAGAATTTTATGCTGGAAGCTACCTAAAAGCTGCAATTTTATTTGCTGTTGAAGCAGCTGCCATTACTACTGCTGTTATTTATAATAATAAAGGTGATTCTCAAACTCAAGCATTTGAAAATTTTGCAAATCAGCATTGGAGTGTATTGCGTTATGCAGAATGGACATTAGCTAACGTTCAGCATATTAATAGCAGCGTAGATCCGGCTGCATTTAATGTTCTTGTAAAAGATAATAGCGGAAATGTGACAGGTATAAACTGGAGTGAATTAAATAGGCTTGAAAGTGCATTAGGTGACGGTTATTCACATATGTTGCCGCATCAGGGAGAGCAACAATATTATGAACTAATCGGAAAATATCCTCAATATAGCCATGGATGGGATGCTGCCAACCAAAACGATACCGATTTTCATATATTGACACCGGAATTTAATGATTACACACATCAACGAGCTGTAGCAAATGATTATTATGCTACAGGTAAAACAGGAATAATTATTGTATATGTTAACCATTTTTTAAGTATTTTTGATGCTATATGGAGTGTAAGTAGATTTAATAAATCTTTAGCAGTTAATTTTAGAGTTAGAAACGATAACCTAGCCAATCAATTAAATGTAGTGCCAACATTAAATCTTTCTTATAATTTTTAAATTATTGGAATTTTGATTCAGCGATTTTGCTAATTAAATTAAGCATTATCGCATTTTTAATTTATATAAAGAAATTGTAATTTTTATGAAAAAGCCACTTGTAGTAATTGTTGGTCGCCCAAATGTCGGAAAATCTACGTTATTTAATCGTTTGATTGGCAGGAGAGATGCAATTGTTGATGATAGAAGCGGAGTTACTCGCGATCTTAATTATGGAAGTGCTGATTGGGCAGGGAAAGAGTTCCAGATTATAGACACCGGTGGTTACGTTCCAAATTCAAAAGATCTTTTTGAAACAGCGATTCGTGAGCAAGTCGAAATTGCAATACTAGAAGCAGATGCAATCCTTTTCGTAGTAGATGTGCGAACTGGAATAAATCCTGTTGATATCCAAATTGCTGATATGCTGAGAGTCTCTAATAAGAAATTTTTATTGCTAGTAAATAAAGTTGATTCAGAAAAATTTGAACCTTCCGTTGCTGAATTTTATAGTCTTGGTTTAAACACTGTTTATTCAATCTCAGCACTTGCAGGAAGAAAATTGGGCGATATGCTTGATGATCTTACAGCAAATTTTTCTATGATTGATGTAACTGTCCCGGATGAAAGACTAAAAATTGCCATTGTTGGGAGACCTAATGTAGGCAAATCTTCTCTTACAAATTCTTTGCTTGGCTATGATCGGAGTATTGTGACCGATATTCCCGGGACAACTCGTGATAGTCTCGATTCTATTCTAAAATATTATGGTAAAGAAATTGTACTTATCGATACTGCAGGTCTTCGAAAGAAAAAAAGAATTGATGAGAGTATAGAATTCTTTTCAATGGTTAGAACCTTAAAAACAATCGGCGAATGTGACGTTGCAGTAGTTATGATTGATTCTAAAACCGGAATTGAGAATCAAGATCAGAAAATTATAGATGAAGCGGTAAGATGGAGAAAAGGTTTGGTAATCGCTGCGAATAAATGGGATTTGGTTGACAAAGATGATAGCACCGCTGACTTATATGAAAAAGAAATAAAATTAAGAATTGGTAATATAGATTATGCCCCGGTAATTTTCATTTCAGCTTTAACTAAACAAAGGATTTTTAAGTTAGTTGACTTATGTCTAAAGATTAATGATGAGAGAAAAAAGAAAATTTCTAAAAAACAATTAAATGATATTTTGCTCTCTGAAATTCAAAGAGTTCCCCCTCCGGCCACTGGTACAGGTAAAGAGGTTAAAATTAATTATGTTAATCAGGTCGGGGACCATTATCCTGTATTTCTTTTCTTTTCAAATTATCCAAAAGAGATCCCGGAACATTATAGAAGGTTTTTAGAAAAACTTATTAGGAAAAACTTTGGCTTTGAAGGGGTACCAATAACTTTAAGCTTTAAAAATAAATAAGGTGATTGCTATAACTATATCTTTGTTTTACCTTTCAATTTTGGATCTGATATGAAAACTAATTTTCGGAATTTTATATTAATTGATCACCCCTTAATAAGAAGGGACATGACTGTATTAAGACAAGCTTTAACCCCTCCGGAAATTTTTAGAGAGGCAGTAAAAAGAATATCTCATATTTTAGCAGTTGAAATTTCTAGTAATCTAAAAACATCAGAATTTGAAATTGAAACTCCTCTTGAAATAACAACTGGCTACAAAATTGTGGATGAAATAGTATTAGTTCCCGTTTTGCGCGCAGGTTTGGGAATGGTAAATGGTTTCCTTGACATAATCACAGATGCGAAAGTGGGGCATATAGGCTTACAGAGAGATGAAATTACATTAAAACCGATTGAATATTATTATAAAACTCCGGGAAATATCGATACAGCAAAAGTCATTTTAGTCGATCCGATGCTTGCTACCGGAGGAAGTGGTTCTGAAGCTTTAAAATTTTTAAAAATGCGGGGTGCTAAAAATTTAACATTTGCTTGTCTTGTAGCAGCTCCCGAAGGAATTAAAAATATTGAAGCTAATCATCCCGATGTCAAAATTTACGGAGCTGCACTAGACAGAGAGCTAAATAATAAGGGGTATATTCTTCCGGGTTTAGGTGATGCAGGAGATAGAACTTTTGGTACTCTCTAAGCATTTACTTTTTGTTTTCATAATTTTCGTTATTCCCATATCAATTTATTCCCAATCATATCCGGATTCTGCAATTGATGGATTAATGCGGTCCGGAATCGAAAATCTTGCCAAAGAGAAATATAGTGAGGCAAAAAATATTTTCTCAAAGCTTGATTCTGAGTTCCCAAATCTTCCTTTAGGACCTATTTATCTTGCAGCAGCTGAAATTGACGAAGATTATGACCTCGGAAACGAATTTAATTATGAATTAATAAATAAATATATAACAAAAGCGGTTTCTATAAGTGAAAAGTTATATAGTGAAGACGAAAGTAATATTTGGAATAATTATTTCATGGCTCTTTGCTATGGCTATAAAGCCTATTTTAATGCTATTAAGAAAAATTGGATTCCAGCTTTTACTGAAGGATTAAACTCAAAATCATATTTTGAAAAATGTTTAAATTTAAATCCGAAGTTTTATGATGCTCAGATAGCAGTAGGGGCTTATTTATACTGGAAAAGTCGCAAAACAGAATTCCTTAATTGGCTGCCTTTTATGAGCAATGATGAAAAAGTGGGGATCAAATTAATTGATAGTGCAATTCATCATTATTCGTACAATAATTATTTGGCAATAAATTCCTTGACTTGGATATATATTGACAGTCATGAATATTCTAAAGCAAAGGACATTGCCGAATATGGTTTAACAAAATCTCCAAACAACCGAGCTTTTCTATGGGGGCTTGCAAGAGCATATGAAAATATTAATTTGAATGAATCTATTAAAATATATCAGCAAGTCATTAACTCATATATAAGTATTCCAAATCAAAATCATTTTCAGGAAATCATACTTAAACATATACTTGCTCAACTTTATCTAAAAATTGGTAACAAAAGCGAAGCTCTTTCAATTTGTAATAATATACTCTCCATAACAAATCTTTCTGATAGAATAAAAGGTTTACTGGCATCGAGATTATCCCGTGTTAAAAAAATGCAATTTGAGCTAACTCAGTAGCTAGCAATATTTTAATATTCTGACTTTCACTATTCCTTAAATTACTTTAAATTATGTCCGGAAAAAGGAAAAAAATAATTATAAATCTATCAGAAATAATCATATATGGGAATTGAAAACCCAAAATATAAAAAAAATCTAGATGACCTTTTACTAGCTTGTCATAAGCATTTACCAAATGTTAATGATGCTCTTATAATCAAAGCATTCGAATTTGCTTTAGAAGCTCACAAAAACGATTTAAGAGCTTCAGGTGAACCTTATTTTACTCATCCATTTGAAGTTGCTATGATTGTTGCGCGTGAAATCCCATTGGATGATATTACCGTTGTTTCTGCTCTTTTGCACGATGTCGTAGAAGATACGGATTTCAATTTAGAACTTATGGTTAAAGAATTTGGAAGGGAAGTAACAGAAATTGTTGACGGTGTTACTAAAATAGGAGGGATTTTCAAAGGTCAAGAAATTACCCAGGCAGAAAATTATCGAAAGTTATTACTTTCAATGGTCAAGGATGTCCGTGTAATTCTTGTAAAATTTGCTGATCGTCTTCATAATATGCGTACTTTGGAATTTGTCAACCAGGATAAACAAAGAAGAATAGCACAAGAGACTCTTGACATTTATGCCCCATTTGCAAATCGTTTTGGACTTGGTCAGGTGAAATGGGAACTTGAAGATCTTTCTTTCAAATATATTGATAGAGATGCCTATGAAGATATTGCAAAAAAAATCAAGAGCAAAAGAAAAGAAAGAGAAACTTATATAAATAAATTTAGTGACCCGATAATCAAAAGTCTTGATCAATATAATCTAAAATATGAGATTAATGGTAGGCCTAAACATTTGTATAGTATTTATAAAAAAATGATTAAGCGTAATAAACCTTTTGAAGAAATATATGATCTATTTGCTATAAGGATTATTTTGGATACTAATAATACAAATGATTGCTATACTACTCTTGGAATTGTTAATCAAATGTATTTGCCTGTACCAGATAGATTTAAGGATTATATCTCAATCCCCAAAACTAATAGTTATCAATCTATTCATACTACTGTTATTGGACCGGATGGAAGATTAGTTGAAGTCCAGATTAGAACAAGAAAAATGCATGAAGTTGCAGAAAAAGGTGTTGCTGCGCATTGGAAATATAAAGAAAATAAAGCCTCGTCTGATAAGGAATTAGAAAACTGGGTTAACTGGATTCGCGATGTATTTGAAGGCGCTTCAAAAGACGATGCCAGGAAAGATTTATTAGAGAGCTTTAAGTTAAATCTTTACCAGGATGAGATATATGTTTTTACACCGAAAGGTGATTTAAGGAGGTTACCGGTTTCCTCTACACCTGTTGATTTTGCGTTTGATATACATAGCAAAATTGGATACCATTGTATTGGCGCTAAGGTTAATGGGAAAATAGTTCCATTAGATACTGTTTTACATAGCGGCGATCAAGTTGAGGTAATTACATCCAAGAATCAACATCCGAATAAGAACTGGCTTAAATTTGTTGCTACGCATAAATCTAAGACTGCTATTAAAAAATGGTTAAATAAAGAGGAAGAAGATATAATTGAATCTGGTAAGGAGCTTTGGGAAAGAAAAATTAAAAAATTAAAACTATCTTTTACATCATCTGATATTGCAAAACTTTCCGTTAACCTCAAATATGAAAGTCCTAAACTATTTTATAAGTCGTTAGGTGAAGGCAAAATTAATATTGATGAAGTTCTAACTATTGCAAAAGATAAAGAAGTAAAAAAAGAAAAAAATCCGTCGCTTGAATTTGATAATTTTGCAAGCTTGGCTAGAACAGATATTGGAGGAGTTCTTGTAGACGGAAAGCATGCCGGCATAATGTATTCTTATGCAAAATGCTGTAACCCTATTCCGGGCGACCCTGTTATAGGATATATAACCGTGGGCGAGGGAATTAAAATCCATCGTAAAACTTGTAATAATCTTCTTAAAATGTCCGAAAGAGATGCAAGTAAGTTAGTGCCTGTTCAATGGCCTGAGTCTAAAGATTCTATTTTTGTGGCAGGTCTTCGAATATTAGGGAAAGATTCAGCTGGAATATTAAATGAAATTTCTCATACAATAGTTTCTTATCAAAATACTAATATAAAATCAATAAATATAAATACTTCTGATTCTACATTTGAAGGAAGTGTTACCTTGTTTGTTCATAACATCGAACATCTTTCTAGAATTATCGAACGACTAAGAAAATT